>JBBQGP010000061.1:0-27042 GCA_038323095.1 Chloroflexia bacterium
TGGTTGGGTCGTCCAGCTTTTCCTGCCAGTTTGCGCCCAAGTAGCGGCTGAAAAGGGCCGACAATTCGGGGGCAAGCCAGGTTTCGGTATGTACCCCATTGGTAATACTGCCAATCGGCACTTCTTCCGAATCTACACCCGGCCACAGAAATTGCCACATCTTGCGCGACACATCCCCGTGCAAGGCACTTACCCCGTTATGCTCATTGCTGGTGTGCAAAGCCAAAACGGTCATACTGAAGCGGCTGCCCCATTGGGTATCCTGGCGGGCAATGTTATAAAATTCATCCCGGCTGATATTGAGCTGCGGCCAGAACCCGCCAAAATATTTGTCCATCATATCATATCCGAAAGCGTCGTTTCCGGCAGCGACAGGGGTATGGGTAGTAAAGACTCCGCCCGCCGCCGCAATTTCGCGGGCTTCGGCAAAGCTCAAGCCGTAACCTTGCACCAGTTCCCGGATGCGTTCCAGTCCCAAAAAGGCCGCGTGACCTTCGTTCATGTGCCAGGCAGTCGGGTTAATGCCCAAAGCCCGCAAAGCTCGTACCCCGCCGATACCCAGTACAATTTCTTGCGAAATCCGAATTTCTTCGTTACCGCCATAGAGCCGGGCCGACAAATCGCGGTCACTAGGCTGGTTGGGGTCAACGTCGGTATCCATCAGATACAGGGCAATCCGCCCGACCTGAATTTTCCAGACCTTAGCGTAAACCCGGCGACCCGGTAAATCTACCCAAATTAAAACTTCTTCGCCGTTCGGGTTAGTGGCCGGGGTTGCCGGAACTTCCGAGAAGTGAATTTTTTCGTAAATCGCTTCCTGGCGGCCATCCCGGTTAATATGCTGGGTAAAATAACCCTGCGGGTACAAAAAGCCGACTCCAACAAAAGGCAAGCCCAAATCCGAAGCCGCCTTGCAATGGTCGCCCGCCAGCACGCCTAAACCGCCACTATAAATTGGCAAAGCTTCGTGCAAACCAAATTCCAGCGAGAAATAAGCGATAAAATTGTCGGCAAGTTCACTGTAAGTGGACTTGAACCAGGTCGGAGCGTCAGGGTGCATATAAGCATCAAATTCTTTAAGCACCTGGTCATAATGTTCCAAATAGTTTTTGTCTTCAGCAGCTTGCTGTAGCCGGGTCGGGTCTAGCTGGCTGAGAAAGCGTACCGGGTTATGATTCACTTCGTCCCACAGTTGTTGGTCAAGCACAGCGTAAAGCTGCTGTGCCGAAGCATTCCAGCTCCACCAAAGGTTAAAGGCCAACTCATGCAAACGAGCAATACGTTCCGGCATGGTCGGAAAGACTGCTACACGACCGAGAATTTTCAAAGTAATCCGCTCCTGTTAATTGGCTAATAAGGTTGTGAGATAGCGAACCTCGTCGTTCCGCCCCTATTTTACCCTATATTTTAATTTTGTACAGTAGCTCACTTAACTAATGTAGCGTAATTCCCCTGGCGTGAGCGTAGGGGATAAAAGTGACACCTTGCTCGACCACCCCTGGTCGAGTTAAACCAATTCTCAAATAGCACACCTGTATACCTTTGACCCCGCAATGTGCTATCCTCAAGTAGTAGTTTGCACTTTAACAAGCTAACAACATTTGTCGGTTGTAAGGTAAATCCTTTCCTCACGTACAGCTAGTGGCCCTTTTGGGCAAAGTATTAGGGTACTTCCGATACGGGATAACGACCCATCTAGTGTTGAATGTCTACCACTCTAATGGGTAGGGCAATAGACCAGCGGTGCAAAACCGTAGATGCCCTGAGTTTACCCAAGGGGAGTTGTCACACTGCTGCTGCTTCGCGTTCTTCTTCGCTGGGTAGCTCGCCTTCGCCTTCGCCTTCTTCCTCAATCTCCTCGCTTTCAGTCTCAACCACATCGCCTTCTTTGGGGCTGACCTGGGAAAGCTGGCTACTAAGGCTTACTCGCAAGGAAGGGCGGCTACTGGCAACCTGCTCTTCTTCGTCCGGCACTTCGTAGGGAACAATTGTCGCGCAAACGGTACACTTGGCATTGCGCTTGCCAGAAAGCGTCATCAAGCCGCCGCAAGCCGGGCATGGCTGCGGAATAGGTCGTTCCCACACCGAAAAATCACATACGGGGTAGCGCGAACAGCCAAAGAAAATCCGCCGCCGCTTGGTATTGCGAATAACTACTTCACCTTCCTGACATTTCGGGCAAACCAAACCAATTTTTTTCAGGATAGGCTTGGCGTTGCGGCATTCGGGGAAGCCGGAACAAGCGATAAACCGCCCAAAACGGCCCATCTTGATGTACATAGGCCGCCCGCACTTCTCGCAATCTTCGCCCGCCGGTTCAGGAGCTAGATTAACTTTCTCCATTTCGCTTTCGGCGTGTGTTACCAATAGCTCGAAGGGCCGGTAAAAATGACCCAATACGGGTGGGAAGGTTTTCTTGCCGTCAGCGATTTCGTCCAAATCGTCTTCCATCTGGCTGGTAAAGTTGGAATCTACAATCGAAGGGAAAAATTCGACCACCAAATCATTGACTAGCAAGCCCAATTCGGTTGGCTCGAATTTCTTTTCGACCTTTATCACGTAGTAGCGTTCCTGAATTGTACCGAGCGTCGGCGCGTAAGTGCTGGGCCGCCCAATCCCCAATTCTTCCAGCATTTTAACCAGCGTCGCTTCAGTAAAGCGCGGGGGTGGCTGGGTAAAATGCTGCTCCGGCAAAAGTTCCAGTAATTTAACTGGCTCGTTAGCAATTAATTCGGGCAAAGCTTTTTTGCTCAATTCGTCCTCGTCGCCATCGTCCAATCCTTCCTGATAGACTGCCAGAAAGCCCGGAAAGCGAATAATTGAGCCGGTAGCCCGGAAAAGATAGGGCATCTGGGCGGGAGTTTGCTCCGGCTGTCCGGCTTTAATATCTACCGAAGTGTTATCCAGCAACACGGGTGACATTTGGCTGGCTACAAAACGCTGCCAGATAAGTCGGTAAAGCTTGTACTGTTCCGGCGAAAGATATTGCTTGATGGCATCCGGCTCACGCATAACGCTGGTTGGGCGGACGGCTTCGTGAGCTTCCTGTGCGCCTTTGGCCTTTTTGGTATAAACAGGGGGCTTTTCCGGCACATAATCCGGGCCGTATTTTTTGCCGATTAACTCGCGGGCTTCATCCTGAGCCAGTACCGAAACATTGGTGCTATCGGTACGCATATAAGTAATCAGGCCCTGCGCCCCTTCCTTGCCAATCTCAACCCCTTCGTAAAGGCCCTGCGCCACCGCCATTGTCTTTCGGCTGGTGTAGTTAAGCTTGCGGCTGGCTTCCTGCTGCAAAGTGCTGGTGGTAAAGGGGGCAGAGGGACGACGCTGGCTTTTAGTCTGGCGCACTTCGCCGATTACATAAACCGATTTTTCCAGTTCCTTACGGATAGCCTCGGTTTGTTCGCCAGTTTTTAATTCGACTTTTTCACCCTTAATCGAATGTAGGATTCCTCGAAATTTCTCGTCTTTTTTAGTTTTGCGGGCTACCGTTGCCGCGTTCGCTACCGGGCGAAAATCAGCCTCGATAGTCCAGTATTCTTCGGCGGTGAATCTGTCAATTTCCCGTTCCCGGTCAACAATCAGGCGCAAGGCCACGCTTTGCACCCGCCCTGCCGATAAGCCGCGCTTGACTTTCTTCCATAATATAGGGCTGATTTTATAGCCGACCAAACGGTCTAAAATACGGCGGGCTTGTTGGGCATTTACCAGGTTCATATCGATTGGGCGGGGATGCTTTACCGCATCTTTAATCGCGTCTTTGGTGATTTCGTGAAAAATAATCCGCCCAATTTTTTTGCTAGAGCCTTCCAGCCCGGTAGCCGAAACCAGATGCCAGGCAATCGCCTCGCCTTCGCGGTCAGGGTCAGTAGCCAACAATATTTCGTCAGCAGCTTTGACTTCTTTTTTCAAATCTTTAACTACCGCGCTTTTATCACGGGGAATCAAATACTGGGGAGTAAAATCATGCTCCACATCTACGCCAAGTTTACTTTTGGGCAAATCGCGCACATGCCCATAACTGGCCCGCACGGTATAACCCCGGCCCAGATATTTACCAATTGTTTTCGCTTTGGCCGGCGATTCAACAATTACCAACTTTGATTTTGCGGCCATATATATTTCTCTCTGAAACTTCGCTCAGTTTAGTCCCAATGTAATTGGGAAGGCGATAAAATAAATCAAATAATCAAAATAAACCAATTATAGAAGCAGGAATATTTAACATTCCACCTGTCATGCCAATACGTGACAAGGCTAAAAAAAGTTACAGGCTGACAGCCAAAGAATATAGTCCTAATTTCAAACGATGTCAAGCATCTGTAACCTCGATGTTAAAAAAGTTTACTTGACAAGGCCGTTATTGTGGCTTAATATCTAATTAGGACTGGCAAAAACGCTGGTTGCTTTAGCATGGTGGGGTCGAGTGTAACATAAATTCGTACAATTATTTGTGTAATGTTTAAGAGAAAGATAGGCACGGTTGGTAATGTCGGAGACCAGACCTTTCAGCATCATCGAAATACTACAATATGTCCGCAAGAATGGTGAAACCGGCTGCCTGAAGTTTACTGAGAATGGCAACCCTATAGCTGAACTTTTCTTCAATAAAGGACATTTAATCCACGCCCGTAATGGACGAGTGATTGGCGACGATGTAGTTTACCAGCTACTCGGTAACAAAACGGCCAAAGCCAAATGGGACAGACAATTGACTACCGCCGAGGAATCGATTAGCCGTAACGACGAAATGCTAATGCTCGGCGCACTGGGTATTTTAACCGAGGATGATACCAAAGTAGTTGATTTGGTATTGGAAGAAGATAATTCTCCTGTTCCAGTTACTACTACCGCCCCGGTTTCCAGTGTAGCGACTGCCCCGCCTCGCCCGGTAGTCTCACCCCCACCCGATAAAATGCAAGCTACCCGGCCTGATACCGATTGGGATGGCGCAGCAATTCTGGACTTGGCGGCAGCCGCCACTCCCCAGCTTGCCCCTACTCCCCCGGTTCAAGCTGTCGCCTCGCCACCACCAGTAATCGTCCCCGAACCAGCCCAGGTTATTAATGATATTAGCCCCGCTCCTTTGGATGAGCCGGTATTGCACGCCGGAGCTTCTTTAGAAAGTATGGGCCGCTTACGCAAGCTGCTCGGTGATGAGGTATTACGTCCGCCTCGTTTCCGTCGTTGGACAGGCTTACCCTTGCCGTTCGTGAGTGCCTATTCACTTGACCCCTATCTGGATGGCCGTTCGGTTAGAAATGTAGTAGATTTGCTCTGGCGCGAAAACTTTTCGGGCTTTATGACGGTAATCTACGGCCAAACCGAAGGTTTTATGTTGCTTTACAAGGGCCGTAACGTTCATTGTCGCTATGCTGACCCCAAAAGCAATTTGCGCGACCAAAGTGCCTTGCGTAATCTGGTTAGTATAGTTGTTTCTGAAAGCGAAAAACATTCGATTTTGATTTATCCCCTTGAACCTGATTTCGTCCAAAGCTACGCCGCTTTGCTGATGGGTGATGTTTTGCTGGACAAATTCAGCAGTCAGGGGATGAAAATTAATAAATTGCTCAACACCCTTGAACATAGCCAGCATACCGGCGTAGTGCGGGTTTCAACGGGTGATGAAAACGGGTTCATTTTTCTTAGCAATGGTCATAAACTCGGAAGTTTTTATGAAGTGGACGACGTTCTGGAAGAGTCGATTCTAAGGGTCTATCAAATTGTGGCGAAGGCCGGTAGTCTGATTGATGTATTGACTTCTCCAAGTGAGGATAAAATGTTTGAAACCACAAATCGCCCCAAATCGGCGGCGGACGTAAAGCAGCAAATAATCGAAATTGCTCAGGAAGTTTTCGGCAAACGAGCCAGCCGGGTAGTTAGTCTGGTGGGCCAATCCGAAGATGATGTAGCCAGCCTGAAAACTTATTGTAATCAAGCCCGCCGGGTCGCCCAGATGTTTATCGATAAATCGCTAGCCGACCAGTTTTATGAGCGGTCTATGTTCTTGTTGCAAGAACTGAATTAATAAAAAGCAGCGTGGGGACTACTGCTCAGGGGTAATAGTTATGCAAGAACTAATTGATAATTTGAAGAAAATATATATTCTTTCTGCATTAAAGCAAGAACAGCTTGCAGACTTGGCTAAAATGATGACTCCCCGGACTTATCAAAAGAACGAAGTTATTATTAAACAGGGCGAACCCGGCGCAGGGCTTTTCATTATTCTAACTGGCAGCGTTCAGGTGACTAGCAAAACTCGGCCCGGCCTGCCTGATGCCAAGCTCAATATTTTGAACAAAGGCGAGTTTTTTGGCGAAATGTCTTTACTGGATGGCTATCCCCGCGCCGCCACGGTTACAGCTTTAACCGAAACTCAATTAGTTGAGCTAGACCGCTGGGCTTTTCACGATGCCTTGCGACGTGAACCCAGCATTGCCGTCGCCATGCTGCCAGTCTTGACCAAACGAATTCGCCAGCTTGAAGAAAGTAAACAGCCCGCCCGCTAGGGTTTGCTTTGCTTGCGGTAAACCATCCCCTGAAAATTGGCAATCAGTTCACCCTGTTCATCCGTAACCAGCACTTCATAAGTAGCTAGAGTACGCTTAAGCGAAACTTGTCGGGCCTGAGCAATCAGTCTTCCCTCTCTAGCCGCTTTTAAGTAAGAAATACTAACGTTAATGGCTACCGCCGGAACGCCGTGTGAATTGGAAGCTGCCGCAAAAACAGCATCGGCCAGCGCGAAAATTGCTCCACCATGTACAGTATCATGGCTGTTCAAATGATATTCCTCAATCTCCATCGAAGCGGTAGCTCTGCCGTTTCCCGCTTCCAGCATTTCCACGTTAATATATTTGGCGAATTTATCCCGGCTCAAAAACTCTTGAAAATCTTCCATTTAAATTTTCCATCCGGCTACTTTTGGCTAAACAAGGATTGCGTCAGCCTCGATTTCGACCAGCAATTCAGGATTTATCAGGCGGCTTACCTCGACCATTGTTGCGGCTGGACGTATTTCTTGAAAAAACTCGCCGTGCGCCCGCCCGACTTTTTCCCACTCGGCAATATTGGTGACAAAAATTCGGGTACGGACTACATCTTTCAGACTTGCCCCAGCTTCAACTAAAGCCGCTTCAATAATTTTCAAAATAGCCAGGGTTTGGGCATAAGCATCACCCGGCCCGATTACCTGTCCATCGGCATCTACCGCCGTCGTTCCGGCTACCTGAATGTGATTGCCTACCCGCACAGCCCGCGAATAGCCGACGATGGCTTCCCAGGATGCGCCGCTCGAAATATTTTGGCGTTCCAAGTTTTCCCCTTTCTTAGTTGATTTTTTGGCTGATTTCAGTTTCAAAGATGTTTCTTTACCGATTCTATACCGTTAGTAAAGCCTGTCAACTATATTCGCCGCGTTGACAAGCTCGGCGCAAGTTGCTAACATATCCTTGCGCTTTGGACAAACCAATCATAAGGAGCTAATATGCGTGATGACCTGTCTCCCAAGCCTGAAACATCTAACACAGCCACTAATATCAGCTCCCCCAAAAAGCCTGTTTTTCCTTATCTTGAAAAAATTCGCCCGGCAACTTTAGTCAGTATTCGGCGACAACATCTTTTCCTGATATTGTTACTTTTGATTCCCCTATTCGGCTACCAGCTTTTTAGTGCCTACACTGAATACCAATCCCAGCGTAGCGTAGTGCTGACAAGCCAGCTAAATACTGCCCGTACCGCCGCTCAGGTTGTTACAACTTTCATAAATGACCTGATAAATAATAACAGCGCGTTAAGTTACAGTTTTCGCAATACTGAAAATTTGTCGACCTCCGAAGGTAATATTATTCTGGCCGATTTTCGTAAAGACAAAAAATATCTGGCTGCTTATCGTTTTGTATCAGTAAAGGGACAAACTCTTTACTCTGACCCTCCTCAACTTCTAAATACTCTTTTAGCTGAAGAGAATTATTATAAACAGCTGGAAGCTAATAATAACCAATACGTTGTTAGTGATTTGTATACCAGTCAACTGGATGGGACAACCCCAATTTTTTCGGTTGTCAGCCCGGTTAGAGATACAAAAGGAAATTTGGCAGGTCTACTGGCAGCCGATATAGATACTACCAAACTAGGTGAAGTATTGTCGGTAAAATTTAGCATTGGTGAAAGAGGCAGTTTTAGCGTTCACGATAGGCGAGGCTACTCGGTTTACAATAATCTTATACCTTCGGAAACGTATTCGCGTCGGCTAGAACGGGCTAAAACAATCGTACCTTCGGTGCGAATAGCTTTGGATGGTCGGGAAATGGTGCAGGATTACGTTAGAAGCGGTATTGACAATATGGAAAAAATGGGCGCGTCTGCCCCTATCAAGTTGATTGGCTGGGCAGCCAGTATTGCTGTGCCGGTGGAAGATGTAATGGCCTCAACCAACCAAATTATAGCTACCCGAATAATATTATTTTCGGTTGTAGCTTTTTTGGCTTTACTGGGAGCGTGGTTATATTCTAACTACCTGACCCGCCCTTTGTTACTTTTAGGGCGGGTCGCCACTAATTTTGGGCAGGGCAATTTAGATGCTCGCGCCCCACTTGCCCGGCAAAACACCGAAATAGCTGAACTGACCAACACTTTTAACCAGATGGCCGATAAAGTGGCCGAAGAAACCCGCTCTAAGGATGCCTTTCTTTCACAGGCCGCCCACGAATTGAAGACCCCGCTCACCATTATAAAAAGTTCCAGTCAGTTATTGATACTAAGGCAAGAAAAAGAGCTAAATAAATTAAACGAAGCTAATTCGTCAACAACGCAACCTGATAATAATCAACTAAAATTGTTAAAAAATATAGATTATCAAACAAGCCGTATGACCGGGCTTATTAATCGCTTGCTCGAACTTAGTCGTTTTGAAATAGGTCGTTATGAATTTAAGCTGGCTTCACTTAATTTGGCCCTTTTAACCGAAAAATGTATTGAATCGGCCCGAATGTTGACTACTGCCGAACGTCACCCAATCAGTTTTGATTGGGACAGGCAAGCCAGTCTGGATAAGTGGCTAATGCAAGGGGATACCGAAAGGCTGGAACAGGTTATTCTAAATTTGGCGGAAAACGCTATTAAGTACAGCCCGGATGGTGGGTCGATAAACCTCCAGCTATTGTATCACCCTGCTACCAATGCTTTACAGCCCGCTCAGCTTGAACTTATTGTCAGTGATAAGGGGCTAGGGCTAAACCCGGAAGAATCGGAACGACTTTTCCAGCGATACTACCGCGCTCGTAACAATGAGCGTAGCATTAGTGGTCTTGGACTAGGGCTTTACATAAGTGCCGAAATTATTACTTCACATGGCGGCAAAATTTGGGCAAGCAGTGCCGGGCCGGGCAGTGGGAGCGAATTTCACATATTACTACCCCAAAATCAGCCTTCCAGCTTGAAGGGCTGACCAACTACAAATTTGAAGGGTTGGCCCGCCCGGTAAACCGTCACCCAGCCTTTACCGTAAACCCGCCACTCATTTTCGTTGCCAATCATGGTAGTTTTCTCGTCAATGCCGAGCAAAATAGAATTGGGTAAAGTTTTGTTGAGCTTATCGAACCAGCGTCGCCCGAAATTGTTGTGGTGAGGCATCAGGGCCGCCGCCTTGACCAGCCCAAAAGCTTTAATAACCCCGTTACTGCCAGGGTCAAGCAAATTCTCGGCCATTACCATTGCGCCCGCGCTGCTTCCGCCTAGTATTGCCCCGTTTTGCCAGGCTTTGAGGGCCGCTTGCCATGCCAGACTATCTTTAAGGCTATTGAGCAAAAAACCAGGACTACCCCCCGCCATATAAATCAATTTAGCTTGCTCGATTTTGGCCGCTAAATTCGCATCGTTCGCGCTGGCTTTATCAACCACCATTACGGCTTCCACATTGCGCCCGCCCATTTGCCTAAACCAGCTTGTCCCATTGCGGGCGGCTATTCCTTCGCCCCCATCCGCCCCGCCCGCCGTGGGCAAAATTACAATCGGGGCATCTGGCCCGCCCGCCTGCTCAATCAAAAATTTGTCGGCACTTTCCATACCCTTTTGAAATTCCGCCCCACCCGCCAAAACAATCAACCCCGGCATCGTAATTCCTTTCTACCCCTGATTTTTACTTTTACCGCCTGGTGCGGGGGTAAGGTCTGGCGCGGCCATACTACCCATATCTGGCTCTAGCTGTAATACATCGGCAATCTTGGTGTAGCTGCTAAACATTTGAGTTACCCCCAGCACTTCCCGAATACCCGCTTCGCTTACCCCTAAACGCCGCGCCTCGTTCAAATGAAAAGCGGTACCAAAGTCGGAACGGCTGGTCAGCGAAACGGCAAAAGCCAGCATTGTCTTGAAGCGACGGGGTAACTGGTTATCTTCAAAGGCCCGTTTCCAAGCTTGCCAGAATTCTTTTAGATAACCTTCGTCGGCAGCCAGACCCAGAAACGCGGGCGGTATTTCTTCGGTTTGATAAAAACCCTTTATTTCATCCAGCAAAACTTTTAAAGTTGGCCCGGCTTTGATAGGGTCTACCGTCGCCACTAGGGGAGTACGAATTCCATCCAACCGCAAACCATCCGCTACCACATTCAAAGCATTGGTAACCCCGGTCACAAAAGCCGCTTCGTACCAGTAACAATCAGCGTGAAGTCCTTGCAGCTTCCCGGCTGCACTATGCGCTGATGTTCAGTATTCGCAAGCGTTAATTCCAGAGACAACCGCCGCTACCATCTCTTTTTCGGCGCGGCTGAATTCGCCGGGAGTGGCCGCTCGTTTCATCGCTCGTCCGTGTGGGCCACCAAAAGCTCCATCCCAGGCCATTACTTTGCTCATTGCGGGTGGTTCGCCAAACTCAAAATTGAACCAATCGGAGGACATCTTCATATTCTTTTGAGCTGGCTCCGGGTATTCTTCGGCATCTCGAATACGTACTATAGGCATTGTTCAATCTCCTTGCCTGAAACTAATTTGCGTCCAGTTGCAAAACTGCTTGAATTAGCGCATTTACGCCCATCGCAACATCCGGCAGGTCAGTTTCTTCTTCGGGACAATGGCTCTTGCCCTGTTTACTGGGTACAAATAACATTCCAGTAGGGGCAATCAGGGCCATCTGATTAGCATCGTGACCTGCTCCGCTCGGAACATGCAAAAATCCTTTGCGGCTTTCGGTTTCCTGAATAAGTTGCTGACAGACCTCGGCTAACATCGCTTGCATCGGTTCGCCAATAATTACCGGAGCAATGTCAGTATGCTGCTTTAATTCCAGCCCTAAACTACGGGCCGCCGTTAGCTTTTTGGCTCGTTGACTAAAACTGACAGCAATCTCTTCGATTACCTCCGGCCAGATAGAACGCATTTCGGCGGTCATCCATACTTCACCCGGCACTACATTGGAAGCATTGGGCGAAACAAACAAACGGCCCACCGTTCCAACCGTATCGCGGCTTTCACGCTGGCGGGCTTCATCTTCCAGAGCCAGAATAATTTCGGCTGCTCCGGCCAAGGCATCGTGGCGATGGCTCATACGAGTGCCACCTGCATGGTCGTATTCACCCTGCACTTTGACATCAAAGCGACGTATCCCTACGATTCTGGTTACAACACCCAATACGCTAAAGTTTTCCTCTAACCGACGGCTTTGCTCAATGTGCAATTCCAGGTAGCCGGCCACTTCTCCAGCCTGACGAAGCGGCTGACCTCGGCTAATAACCTGAGGGTCACCACCCATTTCGGCCAAAGCCTTATCCAGCGTCCGCCCCTTTTCGTCCTGAGTTTCAAACATTTGCTCGGTAATTTTGCCGACCATCCCTCGACTACCCACAGTTGAAACGCCAAAAATACTGAATTCCTCCGAAAGCCAGTCCACCACCTCAATCGAATGGCGCAACTTCACTCCGCTAACATTCAGGGTGCGAATTGCTTCAATTGCGCCCAACACCCCTACAATGCCATCAAAACGCCCACCGCCTTCAACCGTATCGGTATGCGAACCGAGCATTAGTGGCGGCAAATCTGGTTCACTTCCCGGTTGGAAACCAATCAAATTTCCCGCCGCATCATATTGTATGCTCAACCCGGCTTGCTTCATCCAACTCGCCACCAATTCGCGTCCGCGCAAATAAATGTTGGTAAAAGCGCGTCGAGTATAACCCCGCGATTCTAGATTGCGGACTGTGGCAAGCTCGGCGATTTGCCCACCTAACCGGGTCGTATCACTTTTGTAAAGCTTGAATTGTTGTGACATTTGCTTTAATCTTCTCTCACCTCTAAAACTGCCCTTGTTCAGCCCAAATTTGTTTTTGAATACAAATTATAAAGTAGGTTGTCCGGCGTATTTTTCTGTATAATGCTGCCACTGTTTATAAGCTTCCGCTTCCAGTTCCGGGCCTAGCGTTTGAGCATGACGAGTAATTTCCATAAAAATAAAGTTTGGATCGAAGAAATAAACCGAGTGAAAAACATCTTCGTGATTTATTGGGCCAAAATACTTTACGCCTTTTTGCTTGAGCCGTTCTTTCCAGTATTCAAAAGCTTCTTCACCTTCCACCTCAAAGGCGTAGTGGCGATATTTGAACTGGGGCGCGAGTTTTTCGGGCCATTCTTCCTTAAATTCGATAAAATCGATGGTACTGCTATCGGCCAAAGCATAGGAAGCCCGCAAATGTTGCCCTTCCTGCCCATCTAAAAATCCATCCTCGACTACCGCTCCTACCAGCTTAAAACCTAAAATTTCGGTAAAAAATTGATGAGTAACTTTAATATCTTTAGTAATAAAGCTCATATGGTGCATCCCGGTTATACGCATTTTCGCCTCCTTTTGAGGTTGTCGGTTGTCAGTTGTCGGTAAGAAAGTTGCGAGTTGCGAATTCCTCTGTGTCCTCTATGGTGAAAAGTTTTGGACAATCAAGCGAAAACCTTTTCTCAACATAGAAAAACTAACAACTAACAACTTACTCTCTAACAACTTTTTCTTTATCTTTAATCCAGGTTTGTAAAACCGCGTTAGCCGCTTGCTCGTTGACGGTAGTAACAGGAGGGCGGGAAACGGTTAGCTCAAAGCGGATGCCGTTTGGGTCGCGGAAGTAGACTGCCGGGCCGCTTTCGCGCTGGTAATCTTCCTGTACTTCGACCCCGGATTGGCGCAAATGTTCGGCCCAATCGGGCAATTCTTCGGCTGTCTCGATGGTTAGCCCGAAATGGCGGGCCGGATGGCTTAGATAATCGGGAGTAGGCTTGAGGCCACCGGGCAACATTACAAAATAGGCGATAGATGTACCATCAGGCAGAGTATAGAAAGTATGCAAATATGGCTCGTATTCGCCCGAACCGTGATTGAAATCGCTTAAAAAGCAGGTAGAATAGCGCAAACCCATCACTTCCGTCCAAAAAGCGTGAGTTGCTACCGGGTCATCAATGACTAAAGCCAGATGGCTCACTCGTTGTACCGGGTGCGGTATCTCAGACATAGACAAAACCTCCTCGGAGGAGTAGTTTTTAGACAAGGTTTCAAAAATCACACTCTTATATTTTTTCATTGTTTACCCCTAGCGTCAAATCAAAGCGGTAGCCTATTTAGCAAAAATCGGCGAATTGCGTTATAATAAAGCACGTGGGTAACGCTGCCGCAAGTTGACGGCTCGAACATGCGGGCGGTCTTTTTTTATTGAACCACTTTTTGAAACTATGCAGCAAATCCAAACGTAAATCCCACAGGAGGACGGAATGGCAGGACGAATCGAAATGACGGCGGAAGGCAAAGCCAAACTAGAAGCCGAACTAAAGAAATTATTGGAACAGGATGAGCCGGAATGTATCGGGCGGGTCTCGGCGGCGGCAGCAGAAGGTGATTTGCGCGAGAACTTCGCCTACCACGATGCCCGGCGCGAACTAGGCATGATTCGTGGGCGAATTAGCGAACTAAAAGCGACTTTACTGGGAGCGGTGGTGGTCAGTTCCGGGCCGTCTCTTACTGGTCAGGTAAGACTTGGGTCGACGGTTACGGTCTGTGAAGATGGGGTCGATGAAAGCGAAGAATACGTGATTGTCACCGAAGCCGAAGCAGTAAACCAGCGCACCGACGGAGTACAAGCCGTGTCGGTGGGTTCGCCAATGGGCAAAGCCTTGATGAACAAAAAAGTCGGCCAATTCGCCGAGGTGGTTACGCCACGCGGTATGACTATCAAATTCAAGATAACCAAAGTTGCCTAGTATAAACACTAATCAGTTTGCCCGGAAGTTAGTTGCCGGGAAAAAGAATTATCCTGCACTCAATATAATATAGAAAGAAGGGTCTTACGTGGCCGGTTCAGTTTTTCTGGATTTCAACTATAATCGCTTGCTGGGGCAAGCTTGCAGCCATCGGCAAAGTCTTTTGGAACAGGCAATCGGGCGGGCAAGTTATCGACCTTTTCCCTTGCCCGGCGATAAGCCTCAATATGCCCCAGACCGACAATATGCGGTACAGCACATCAAACTGGAACTGGTTCTCGACTTCCCAAACCAGACCGTAAGTGGCAAAGCCAGTAATACCGTTATACTCGTCAACGATGGCTTAACCGTGCTGGATTTTGACGCAAGCGACTTAAAAGTTAGCAAGGTTTATCTGGAAGGGCAGCCCGAAACCGCGCTAGATTTTCGCCTCGAAGATAACAAGTTAAAGATTACGCTGGCCGCCACCCAGCCAGCTAACCAGCCAATTACGGTTGTTACCGAATACTCGGTCAAGCCCCAGCGCGGCCTTTACTTTATCGCTCCCGATGCAGGTTATCCCAATAAAACAGTCCATGTCTGGAGTCAGGGGCAAGATACCGATAACCATTTCTGGTTTCCTTGCTACGATGCCCCCAACCAAAAAGCTACCAGTGAAATGATTGTTACTGTTCCTGCCGGTTATTATGCTTTATCCAATGGCGATTTGAAGAACGTTAGCGAGGGCGAAGGGACAAAAACTTTTCACTGGTTGCACAATATTCCTCATTCCAGCTATTTGATTACGCTGGTCGCCGGGCCGTTTGTCGAAATTATGAACGAATGGCAGGATATACCCGTACCGTTCTATGTCTTGCCGGGTCGAGAGGATGAGGCGAAACTCTCGCTAGGCAAAACTCCCAAAATGGTCGGCTTTTTCTCCGACAAAATCGGGGTGCGCTATCCTTACGATAAATACGCGACGGTTTGCGTCAGCGATTTTATCTTTGGCGGCATGGAAAATACTACCGCTACCACCCTGACCGATTACACTTTGCACGATGAACGCGCCCACCAGGATTTCAGTAGTGACCCACTGGTCGCGCACGAATTGGCTCATCAATGGTTTGGCGATTTGCTGACCTGCCGGGATTGGTCGAACGGCTGGCTAAACGAAGGCTTTGCCACTTATTTTGAAGCTTTGTGGCGGGAATTTGATATGGGCCAGGACGAATTTATTTATGAGATGTATTCTAACGCTCAAAGCTATTTTGGTGAAGATAACGCTAATTATCGCCGCCCGATTGTAGCCTATACTTTCAACCAGCCGATAGATTTGTTTGACCGCCATTTGTACGAAAAAGGTTCGCTGGTTTTGCATATGATTCGCTATTTGCTCGGCGACGAGAATTGGTGGAAAGCAATCAAGTATTACGTCAACAAGCACAAAGGTCAGAACGTCATTACCGCCGATTTGGAGCGGGCCATCGAAGAATCTACCGGTCGCAATTTGCAATTCTTCTTTGAGCAATGGGTTTACAAGGCGGGTTATCCTCAGTTCAAGCTGGATTATAGCTGGGACGATAGTAGCAAAATGGCTAAATTCAAGGTGGCCCAGACCCAAAAAATAGACGCTGAAAATCCGCTCTTTACCCTGCCAGTGGAAATTGCTTTCGTCGGCACGACGGGCGAACGTGAAGTTTACAAAGTTCAGCTTGAGGATAAGGAGCATACTTTTTACTTCAAGCTGAAAGAGCGGCCCGAATTTGTCGGCTTTGACCCCTCTAACTGGATTTTGAAAACAGTGGATTGGACGCGCTCTAAAGAAATGCTGATTGTCCAGCTTGAAAAAGATAGCGAAGCCTTCGGACGCTTTACAGCAGCCCAGGCTCTCGCCAAACAAACCGGGCCTGAATCAGTCGCCGCGCTGGAAAAAGCCCTTAAAAACGATGCTTTCTGGCCCGTTCGTAGTGAAGCGGCCCGTTCGCTTGGGCAAATCAAGTCCGGCCCGGCCCAAACTGCCTTGCTATCGGCTCTGGATAGCGAGAAAAACGCCAAAGTACGCCGGGCGATTGTTTCGGCTTTGGGCGAGTTCCGGGATGAAAAAGCGGCTCAAGCTTTGGAAAAAGTTTTGGGCGGGGATGTAACCGATATTGTGGAAATGGCGGCAGCCCAAGCTTTGGGCAAAACTCGTCAGTCTACCGCTTTTGAAGCTTTGAGCAAGGCTTTAGCCCGTGATTCGTTTAATCAGGTGGTGCGGAGCGGCGCGTTTCAGGGTTTTACCGAGCTAAAGGACGAGCGGGCTATCCCGTTGGTGCTGGATTGGACAACTTATGGCAGGCCGGAGCAGGCCCGCTTTGCCGCTATCAATGCGCTTGGTCAGCTTGGCAAATTGGTCAAAGATAAGGAAAAAGAGCAGGTAATTGACCGCTTGCTGGAAATTCTGGACGATACGAGTTGGCGGGCGCGGCTTTCGGCTATTGGCGCATTGCAAACTTTGGGCGAAGATAAAGCCGCTTCCGCCTTGCAACGCATCGCCGATACCGCCCTGGATGGTCGGGAAATTCGCCGCAGCCGTGAAGCGGTTATGAGCTTGCGCGAAAACAAGGGCCGCGAGGAAGAAGTTAAGAAGTTGCGCGACGATTTGGAAAAGCTTTCCACCGAAAACCGCGACTTGCGTGACCGCCTCGACGCAATTGAGCAAAGGTTTAAATAGTTGTTCGTTGTTCGTTGTTCGTTGTTAGTGAAAACAGAATTACCGATTAAAAGTTGTTAGAGAAATATAGTTGTCAGTTTTAGACTAGGGTTAAAACCCCAGTCTAAAAAGGCTCAAGTACCTTAAATGGCACTTTTGGAACTACTGACAGAGTGGTTTTAGTGCGCTTTAGCGTACTTATGTCTACTTAGACTGGGGTTTTAACCCCAGGCGATTGTCGGTAGATTCAACCGACAACCCTTCTAACAACTAACAACTAAAAGGAGTTATATGGCTTACAGTAGCGTGGCTGACCGCCAGCAGTATCAAAAGTGTGATAATTGCATTTTTATTAAAGGTTGTTTCTGGCAGGAAGTTCAGCGTTTGCAGGAAAACGGGGGCGAGGGTAACGATTGCCTGATTTATCAGGACGAGCGCGATTTGCACCCTTCCGAGCATACTGCTCGTTATGAAGCCGTCAAAAATTTGCCTGAATACGATTTACGAATGCGAAAACCCTTGCCGAAAAATAAAATGTGGTGAATTCAGGCAAAATGGGTATAAAGCGAGGTCTATATGAACCAAAGCGAATCTCAAGCATTTAATCAAGCGGTAGCTTTGTATCAGGCTGGAAAAAGGGCCGAAGCAAAGCAAATTTTGGACAATTTACACTTGTCCCATCCCAACGATGTTAATATTTTGCTCTGGCAGATTTATACTGCCGATAATCCTGACGATGCCCGCAACGCGCTAAATACCGCTACCCGCCTGAATCCTGACCATCCTGGTTTGTTTCAGGCTCGCACCTGGCTGGATAGTCAGGCACAACCGCAGCAGGTGGTTGCTTCTACCGTAAAACCGGTCAGTAGCTCCCGAAATCGAATTTGGCCGATTGTAATTGTGCTTTCTTTATTAGTTGTTGGCGGGATTATCACTTTTGCCCTGGTCTGGACACCGACGGTAGAACGTCCTGCTGCCGAGAAAGTGCTAAACGATTTTATGCGAACCGCCGCTACCAGTAATCTGGATGCTACTTACGCTCTGTCTTCGCCTTATCTTGCCAAAGACGACGTGAAAACTGGGCTGTTGGACAAAAGTACCGCCTATTTGCCCAATTATGACCATCTTCAAGTGCTGGATTTTAGCGAACGCAATGGCACGGACAACGGCGACGATTTCCGCTACCTGGTTTTTTCCGGCACGGCCTTTTACAAAAACAATCTGGGCAAAGGCTCGTTTATTGCCGAACTCGAAAAATATGATAACGATTGGAAAGTTGTTACGATAGATTTAACCCCGCCCGCTCCCTAAATCTCTTTTGGCGGAGGCTAAATAATTGCCGCCGCCAACCCCAATTTTGAAACATTTTCTGGTCGGGAAATGTCGTATAATGGGTATGATGAATCAAAAACTAAAGATTTAAAACTTAAAACTGCTAAAAGCTAAAAACTAAAAGCTAGAAGGAATAAATTATGGAAGGGCTACGACCCGCCCCAACCAGTTTGCCAACTTCGTCCAAACCAGCCTATACTCCAATTCTAAATTTGACCAAAGCAATAAAACGCCAGAGTGACTATCGCCTGGCGGTGGGCTGGCTGGTGCTGGCTTTTTGGGTTGTTTCGGTTTGGTCGCTGGATTGGGACGCGGATTGGCACACCCGTGTGGGCCGCGACGGTTTCTGGACACCGCCGCATCTGGTTTTTTATTCGACCATTGCCGGAGCGGGCATTATCTGCGCTCTGGTGGTAATTCTGGAAACTCTTTTGTATTACCGGCGTGACCCCGGCTATACCGACCAAACCACTACCCCAATTTGGTTCTTTCACGGGCCGCTTGGCTTTGCGCTGGCCGGGTTTGGGATGGCGGTAATGCTTGGCTCGGCCCCGCTTGACGATTACTGGCATCGGATTTATGGGGTTGACGTTAAGGTTTGGTCGCCCTTCCACGTAATGCTATTAATTGGCATTATTATGGCGAGTTTGGGCATTGTGTATCTTTTCGCTTCGGAAGTAACCCGTCGCCGCCACTGGCAAACGGCTGAACCACCGGCAAATTTGGGCGGACGACTGGCTTTTGAAGTGCGTAGCCTGTTTCAACCCGCCACGCTGGGTCTGATTGTGGCAATGGTGGCTTTGATTACCCGCTACGTTTTCCTGATGGGTTCGGATACTTTGCGCGGCACCTTGCAAATCGGGGATGCCCGCTTGCCCGCTTATTCGCTGGTAATTGCGGTAGTTCCGGCCTTGCTGGTAGCTTTAACCTTTGCTACCGGGCGGGTTGGTTCGGCTACGCTGGCTGGATTATTTATGTTGCTATTTGTAATAGTAGACAAGCCGTTAATTCAATTAGGTGTAGATTATTTGGTGACTGACCAGGGTCGCGAAATGCGGAGTAATCTGGTTAATCAGGTAACGTGGACGTATAACTACCCGCTTTCCTTGCCGATTATTGGGCTGATCGTGGACGGGCTTTACCTTTTGACCGCTCGTTGGCGCAAGGATAAAGCTTTGCCGGGTCTAATTGTGGCGGGGCTGGCTTCAATGCTGGGCGGTTTGATAATTTTTCTGCTGGATAAAAATTGGGAGCAGATTAACAATTTAATCCGGGATGCCGTCGAAGCTACTAAAAACGCCCTTTTTATTTCCCGCCTGAATAGCCTGTTGTTCAAGCCAGATTACTGGCAAGCTCTGCCGTTGGTGCTGCTGGTAGCTTTGCTGTCGGGAGTAGCGGGCTGGGCCTTGGCGGTATCACTTCGCAACACCGAACGTTAGCCGGAAGGGATTTTTTAAAAGAATGTTCAAACTATTTTTTGCAAAATTTGTCCGGCTGGCCTTAGCTTTGTTGCTGAGTTTGAGTTTGCTGCTGCCTCTGCTAAATCAGGCCCAAGCTCAAACCAACCCGACTCCCGCTTCTTCAGGTGCGCCAGTCTGGTTCAAGGATTTGCCACAATATGCCGATTTGAAGCCACTACAAATCGAGGACAGCGTTCTAACCCAACTTGGCTTGAGCCGTTCCCAATTCTTTATTCAGGCCGCCCTAACCCCCGACTCGGTCAGCACTGTCGCCGATTTTTACAATTCCAAACTTGGCGCGGCGGGCTGGAAAGGTCAAATAACCCCTTTGCCGACAGCCGAGCAGGGCCAACAAATTTTGTTTACCAATTCACAAAAAGCCGGAGGTTTCCTGCTGCTATTGGTGGTTAGTCGTGAAGCTCTGGCCCAATCGCCGCAGTATCAGGCTCTTTTGGCTAGAGTGCCGGAAGGTCAAACGCTGGTAGCAATGGGCGCACCTGCCGTCGCCGGGTCAATCGCCCAACAGCCCGTCGTGACTACCGCTCCCGCTCAAGCCAGCCAGAACACCCCAAATCCGGCGACGACGGTTCAAGCTGTCGCTACTGCCGCGCCAAAAACTGACTCGCAAGATTTGCCGCAAGCCCCGAACTGGTTCAACTTTATTCCGATTTATAACGGGCTGCAAAAAATAGAAGTGGATGACGCGACCCTTTCGGCGGTAGGTATCAGCCCTTCGAGTTATTACGTTGTGGCCGGGAGTACGGGCGATACAGTCGCAAAAGTCGCCGATTTTTACACTAAAGAAATGAAAAACCGGGGCTGGTCTGCTCCCGAAAAAACACCTTTGGTTAGCGAAGATTTGGGTTTGCAATTAACCTTTGGGGGCGGGGCGCGACAACTAATCGTGCTGGTCGCCAGCAAAGCCGCGCTTGGCCTTGCCCCCCAGTTCAAAGCTTTAAGTTCAAAATTGGGCGAAGGTCAAACCTTAATCGCGCTGGCTGCTCCAGCGGACAAAGCTCCCGAAAAAGCGACACGCTGTACGCCCGGTGCGGAATGTAGTGTTGGGCCTTACAAGATAAAAGTTAATCTGAGTAGCGCGACTTTTAACACCACCGACAAATTTACCGCTACGGTTGAGCGATTGGATAAGCCCGCCGGGGATTGGCAAATGCAAGTCGAAGCTAAACCAAGTACCACCACCGAGGCTACTCCCGTCAAGTTTAGCGGCGATTTCGAGCGCGGTACTGCCGCCAAACGTGAGGCCCAGATTGATTTCCCAATTTCGGGCAACTGGTTCGTTTACATAACTATTAAGGACGCGGCGGGGGCAGCCACCTTACTTGTTCCGGCACGGGTTGAACCACCAGCCGTAATGGACGAGAAATTGGCCTGGCTTATCGGCCTAAGCCCGCTTCTGGGAATACTGGCCTTTGCCTTCGGTCAATGGCGGCTAATCGTCAAGCGCAACCGCGCCCGTCAGGAAGCCACGCCCGACCCTGAACCAGTAGACACCTTAGTTTAGCTAAATCTACCCCAAAATACGTTTGAGCAATTTCAGGCGTGTTTTGGAGGGAAGCACCAGCAGCCCCAAACTTAGAAAAGCCGCAACCCGGCCTGACCAAAGCGGTTCTTGAGCTAGAGCCAGACGAGACTCGGCCAGAAAAAGCTGGTTTTCACTACTGAAAAGCAAATGAAAGCGGCGGGATAAGGCGCGACGGGCGGCATAGCGAAAGGCCAATTTCTTTAACTGTCGCTCTTTTTTTGAACTTGCTTTGCCCCCGAAAAGCTTTTGGAGCATCCGTCGTTCGTCCTGCGAAAATGCCCCGCTTTGCTTTGCCAAACGATTAGTGGTGCTGGCCGGATGAAGACGATAGGCCGCCAAAACTTCATCCAGATAAATCACATCATACTCTCGCAAAATCCGCAGCCACATTTCCCAATCAATCACAAAAATTAAATTTGGGTCAAACCAACCTAACTTCTCGTACACTTCGCGTCGCACTAACACAGTAGGGCAGCGTACCGGGTTAAAAATTAACATTCGGCGGAAAGCATCGGCGCGAGGGATAAGGCCGGAATTTTGCCAGGGGTGAACTTCTTCGATAAATTCTCCGCTATTGTCAACATTGTGATAGGCGGAAAAGACAAATCCGGCGGCAGGATTGGCTTCAAGGGCGGCAACTGCTTTCGTCAAAAATTCGGGAAAATGATAATCGTCGCCGTGCAACATAGCTAAATAGCGGCCTTTGCCCATTTGCAAAGCTTTATTCCAGTTACCGACCATTCCAAGCCGTGCTTCGTTCTGATAAAAGCGCAACCGCGCATCCGGGTACTGGCTTACTACTTCGGCGGTTTCATCTTCGCTGGCATCATCCACAATAATTAGCTCGAAATCAGCAAAGGTTTGACCCAAAACGCTCTCGACACAACGGCCTATCAACTCGCCATAGCGATAGGTTGGCACGCAAACGCTGACAAGCGGCGGATTTGGGGAAGGAATAAAGCTTTCATTCATAATTTTTGGACAAAGACAGGTAAAGGTTTTCAAATCGGGGGACGATATTTTGAATAGAATAGTGGTTGCAGGTATATTCGCAGGCATTTTGGGCAAGGTGGCGGGCTAAAGCGGGATTTTGAAGCAAATTCAGGGCGTGTTCCGCCAATTTTTCAATGTCGTTGACTGGCGCAAGCAAGCCAGTTTCCCCGTGTATTATCTGGTCAATCGGGCCAATCGTGGCGGTGGAAACGACGGGAACGCCCGCCGCCATTGCCTCGATTACTACAAAGGGAAAACCTTCCCAGAGCGAGGTTAAAATGAATAGGTCAAAGGCGGCTAGTATATCCGGGATTTTTTCGCGTTCTACCGCTCCCATAAAATTTAGTCGCTCGTCCAGCTTTTTGATTTTGCTCAAACTTTCCAACTCGACCCGCATCGGCCCATCACCAACTATTAAGAAACGAGCATCAGGACAAGCTTCAGCGATTTTAGCGGCAACTTCAATAAAGATTTGAGGGGCTTTCTGCTCGGTTAATCGTCCAATTGTACTAATCAAAAAGCAAGCGGGTGGGAAGCCTAGAGCCACTTTAAGTTCCCGCTTTTTGGCGGTATCGGCCTGATAAAACTTTTCAAGTTCGATGCCGTTTTCGATAACTGCCTGTTTTCGGGCTGGAACAAGTTTTAGCCGGGTGAACAATTCAGCTTCACTTTTGGAACAGGCCAAAAGCCGGGTAGTGAGTAGCCCCAAAAGTTGCTCAATTCTTTTCAGAAAAAATATCCGACGGGGCAAATGGTGTTCGGTCAGATGTAAACCATGTGTGGAATGAATTATTATCGGGCGATTTGCCAGAAATGCGGCTATTCGCCCGGCTAACCCGGCCCGGTTTGCGTGAGTATGAACTACATCAGGCCGCCATTCCCGGCAAATCTGCCACAGAGCCAGCACCCCGCGCCAATCCAATTTCTTTTCCATTTGTATCGGGTAAACTTTTACGCCCAGGCTCAGGGCTTCCTGGTAAAACGGGCCGTTAGTGCGGCAAGCTACCGCCATCTCAAAGCGGGTTTTGTCCCTGTGTTTTAACAGGAGGTAAACCAGTGAAGGCACTCCCCCCGGCGCGGAATCGCTGACAATATGAAGTATTTTGAGACGTTTCATGCTGGCTTGCTTTTAGGGAACTAAAAAGAGATGTTGGGCTTTAAGCGTGTCCATTTCGACCCGAAAAGAATCTTCCAATTCCTGCTTACGTCCGGGCGGCAAGAAGCTGTGACGGATACCGTTGAGCAAAATTTCATCGATAGTCGCCAAATCAAAATGAAATTCAGTGGATAAAAGCAAAATTTCGTCGGTTAAAGTCGTGTTAAACAAAGGTGGGTCATCCGAATTAACGCTAAAGCTAACTCCAGCTTCGTAAAGTTGGCGCAAGGGATGGCGGGCGTAATCCGGGTAAACGCCCAAGCGTAAATTGCTGGTCGGGTTAAGTTCAAGCGGGATTTGCCGCTCGACCAAATATCTTACCAAAGCTGCATCTTCGATAGCCCGCACGCCATGCCCGATGCGCTGGGCCTGCAAATCCTTGATTGCGCTCCAAATGCTGTCCGGGCCGAGCGTTTCTCCGGCGTGCGGGGTACGATTTAACCCGGCGGCTTTGGCCTGTTCAAACCAGGGCGCGAACGGTTCGGGCGGGTAGCCTTCTTCCATACCTCCCAACCCCAGCGCGACAACCCCATTCGCCATATTTTCAATAGCAACCTCAAGAGTATAATCGGCGTAAGTGCTGGTGGCTTGCCAATCCGGGCGAGTTAGGCCGGTGTCGCGGATAATGTCAAAAACCCAACTGATTTCTACCCCGAAATCAGTTTTGGCTCGTTCTCGCCCGCGAGTAAGGCCCTTCATATAATCCGGCTCTAAAATACCCGGCTGGTAATGCGCTCCCGGCGTGAAAGTTACTTCGGCATAGCGGATATTCTGGCGGGCCATTTCCGCCCCAAATTCGTGGGTTATGAGTTCAAAATCTTCAGAGGTTTGCAAGCAATGACAAATCGTACCGTAAATGTCTACAAAGTGACTAAAATTACTAAAAGTGAACCACTTTCGCAAACTCTCTACGTTATCGGCGGGCAGCTTTATATTGTTGCGCTTTGCCAGCGTTAGCAAAGTGGCGGGCTGAATTGAGCCTTCGAGGTGAACGTGCAATTCAGCTTTGGGAACAGCCCGCAAATAGCTTTCGATTGACACCTACTTTTACTCCGATTTTAAGCCAAGTAATTGCCGAACAGTGTCTACACTAACTTCTTCCAGATTTTTTACCACCAGATTTGCCCCGCCTTCTTTAAGAGCGGCTTCGGGGTGATGACCGACAAAGGTAATACCAATCGCTTTCATCCCGGCGGCGTGGGCAGCCTGAACTCCGGCAACAGCATCTTCCATCACCAGACATTTTTCGGGTGATACACCCATTTTTTCGGCGGCTACCTGAAAAACCTGCGGGTCGGGTTTGCCACGCGAAGTATCTTCCATCGAGGCAATCGTCTCGAAATACTGGCCCGCGTTGGTTGTAGCCATAATCAAATCAACATTTTGGCGGGGTGCGCTAGAGCCAACCGCTTGTTTGAACCCGGCTTGGTGCAAAGCTTTTAGCAATGCTTCCACACCGGGCAGCAAATCTACTCCTTTGCCCGCTTCGGCCCGGTAATATTCCTCTTTTTGAAAGCCCAAATCGGCTATTTCTTTTTCGGAATAATGTGTCCCGAAAACTTCCCGAATAATTTCGGGATTGCGTCGCCCAAAAGTGTCGCGGAACATCTGGCGGGTGAACGGCTTATCCAAATCGCTGGCGAGGTGTGACCATGCGTTAAAATGCAGCTCTCCCGTATCCACCAAAGTGCCGTCCACATCCCAGATTACCGCATAGCCGTTGTAAGCGGGCATTAACTCCTTTTCCTTCCCTTGAAACGGTACTTGATTTCTTCATCTTCCCAGGTTAATTCCTGCTTGCCGAAATGCACCAAATCGCCGCCCTTAACCCCGGCTTCTTCCAAAGCGCGGCTAATCCCGGTTTTTTCAAATGTAAGCTGCAAGCGTTCCAAAGCTTCCCGGTTTTCCATATCGGTCATCGAAAGGATTCGCTCGATTTTCTTGCCGCGTACCCGGTATTCGTTCGGCCCTTCCTGAAAAATCGAGAAAGCATCTTCGTCCAGCGTACCGGGCTTGAGAACGGGCGTACCTTCCTGCAAGGCATCGGGAATAAGCGGGCCAGTCGGCGGGATTTCCTGCAAACGGGCCGCCACCCGGTTCACCAGTTCTTTTGTACCCTGTTGAGCCGCCGCCGAAATCACAAATACTTCAATTTCTTTTTTCTTGAAGTACGAAAGCAGAGCGGGCAAGTTTTCCTGAGTTTCGGGCATATCGGCCTTGTTAATCGCTACAATCTGAGGCTTCTCGACCAAACCTGGCTCGTATTCAATTAGCTCTTTGTTGATTTGGACATAATCGTTAATCGGGTCGCGCCCTTCCTGCCCGCTTCCGTCAATCACGTGCAGCAAAAGACGGGTGCGCTCGACATGCCGTAAAAACTCGTGGCCCAAACCGACCCCCTGCGATGCACCTTCAATCAAGCCGGGAATATCGGCGATTACAAAAGTGGACTCGTCACCAATTTCGACTACGCCTAAATTTGGTTCAAGGGTCGTAAAAGGATAGTTAGCGATTTTGGGAGTAGCCTTCGTTACCGCCGAAAGCAAAGTGCTTTTACCAGCATTCGGATAGCCCAGCAAGCCAACATCGGCAATAATCTTGAGTTCCAGACGCAACCAGCGTTCTTCGCCCGGTTCACCTTTTTGAGCCATGCGGGGAGCTTGGTGGGTCGAGGTTTTATAGTGGGTATTGCCCAATCCGCCGCGTCCAGCCCGCGCAATCATAATAGTCTGTCCCGGCTCGGTCAAATCCCCCTGCTTGACAGGTTCTTCGGGATGCTCCGGGTCAGGCTCAGTATAAAAAACCGTACCGGGCGGTACTTTGATATATAAATCATTGCCCGCCGTCCCGTGTTTCTGTCGAGCCGACCCGTTGCCGCCAAATTCGCCCTTGAAATGTTGCCGGAACTTAAAGGGCAGCAAAGTATTCAGATGGGGGTCAACTTGAAGATAAACCGAGCCGCCCCGCCCGCCATCGCCGCCATCCGGCCCGCCAAAAGGTACAAATTTCTCACGGTGGAACGAGGCCGACCCATTGCCGCCATCGCCCGCTTTTACAAATATCTTGGTTCTATCGTACAACATTCTTTATTCACCCAAAATCTACCAAAATTTTTAATCGGGTACTCGCCCGACTTACTGGTTTTTGCCTACTTTTAGTTACTTATCAAAATCTTGACCAAAAAATATTCTTCTATAACCTAACCAAAAATAGTATAATACGTCTAGTTTTTCAAGCCTAAATTATACCACGTTTTATAACGAGCTTTGTAATATAATTTTGTACTATAACAAGGAAAATATGACCGAACATGACCGCTTGTTCAAGGAGTTGCTAACCAACTTTTTCGGTGACTTTTTAGCTTTATTTTTGCCCGAAGTGCTGGATTATCTGGATTTAGCCACGCTTGCGCCGCTAGACAAAGAAGTTTTTAACGATGTTGTACCAAGTCGGCGGCGCGAATTGGATATTTTGATGAAAGCCAATTTTAAGGGGATAGAAGCCTGTTTTTTGCTGCATCTGGAACATCAGTCCAGCAAGAAAAAAGCTTTTAACCGTCGAATGTTTCATTACTTTACCCGTTTGCTCGAAAGATACGAGTTCCCAGTTTATCCAATTGCCCTTTTTTCTTACAGCAAGCCTAAAAAGGCTGAACCTC
>JBBQGP010000062.1:0-26808 GCA_038323095.1 Chloroflexia bacterium
TTAGCATGGTCGCCACAAGCGTCAGGCCAAAGATAACGCAAATCAGAAAAATTGCAAAATCAGGATGGCCCTGGTCAATAAAATAAGTTGCTCCGGCCAAGCCGCCTACGTTCCCAAAAATTTGGGCAATGCCCATCGCGCCACTAGCTCGCCCGCGCTTGCCTTCGGGTACATTGTCGGGTATAAAACCCTGATAGGCTCCTTGCGCGATGTTATCGGCGAATTGCAAAGCCAAATATGCCAAAAGCAAGTACCACCAGTTGTGCAAAAAAACCGCGACTCCGGACAGCAGCAGCAGCGAAAAAATTACCAGAAGGCCGCCCAGCAAAATAAAAGGTCGTCGCCTTCCCCACGAATGTCGCGAAATGTCGCTGAGTGCGCCGGCTGCCGGTTGGACGATAATCGCTACAACCATACCCAACGCGGTGATTATACCTAGAGTTGTCCCTTTGAAGTTTGCGTCTACCAAACCTTCATTAAGATGAGGAAGAATTATGCCGTTTACACCGCCCCAGAGATAAGTAATCCCCAGCCATAGCAAACTAATATAAATGTAATCAAAAAAGCCGAAACGTGAACGGGTCGGAATTCGGCCTGATTTCGGCTTTGCACTAACTGCACGAGTGGTTACTTTTGGTCTGGGTAATCCCAGTTCTTTACCTTTTATCATCTTGACACCGGCTTCTATGCCAGGGTGGTTTGAGCGGGAGACAACACAGCCTGTTTACTGTGTGGAATTGCCGATAAAAACTCGCTCCGGCAAAATCAATCGCTTTCCTGCTCACCTGGTGATAAATTTTCCATCGCTGGTTTTTTTTGCGTCGCTATCCTAGCTTTGATAGCGATTTTTATTATAAACCCTATTTTCCATGACGTAAAGCTTCACAACGGGAGAAGTTGTTAGTTGTTAGAGGGGAAAGAGAGCTGCGAGTTGGTAGCTAGGTGGTAATCTCCCGGACATGGAATGTCCGGGCTGATAACATGAAAACCTGGCTAAAGCCGTTACGGGTTAAGCTGAATTCAGCCAAAGCCAGTACCGCCCTTCAGGGCCGTTTTCATGTTATCAGCCCCGCCCTTTCAGGGCAGGGAGACTACCCCGATTGACGATTGTAGCGAAACTTATACCTCGCTAGGGTGCAGCCAATCGCTGACCTGGGGGACGAGTTCTTGCAAGGAGGCGCGACGCGAAGGCATAGGCGGTAGCGAGTTCAGAAAAAGCGGGCCGTAGCTTTTTTTGGTCAAGCGGCTATCCAGCATAACCACTGCGCCGGGCGATTCAAGTCCGCCCAATAACCGCTCGAAGGCTTGCCGGAAACGCAAAATAGTACGCGGCAAACTATATTGGACGAAGGGGTCGTCGAAAATCCGGCTTTCGGTGCGGGCGGCGAAAAGTGGGTCGCTCGGTGGGTCGAAAGGCAATTTGCTGATTACCAGCGTATTAAAAATCGCGGTATTTTCTAAATCGTCATCCTGGCCGAAATCGTTGGATTCCCAGTAGCTCAGGGTACTCAGCAAAAGAGCTTGTTTGGTGTTTTTAAACCGTTCCATAACGCTCCGGCGCGTCCCGTCCAGCCCTTGCCCCAATACCAAAATATTTTCAGCCTCAAGTGGACGCTGCACCGCTTTATAAGTCAAGCGCAAGGCACTATTGGACGAGAAAAGCACCAGTATCCGGCCCTTCGCATTTTTTGCCAGTTCCATCACGTGCTGGTCGACGCTTTTTTGATAATTGGGCTGGCTCGGCTCGGCAATATCCATTGGCAGATAAAGCAGCGTGCGGGAATAATCGCGCTCCGGCAGAAGGCGTAATTCGCGGCTTTCGTCCGCGCTCAAGCCCAACCGCTCCTTGATAAAACTAAAATCGCCCGCAGTGGTTAGAGTTGGGCTGACCAGCGCGACGCTTTTCTTTTTGCTAAAAAGATGTTTTGCCAAAAGTGGCCCGACTTGCAAGGGTTGGCTAAACACGCTGACCAACTGGGTACGGGGATGAGTTGCCAGCCAAAAAACATCAGCCTGATTCCCGCCCTCGAAAGCATCGGTCAAGGCATCGAGCATTTTCTCACAGTGCTTGACATAATAATCCAGCTCACGCTTCAAAGTTTCGTACTGGCTCAATTCGCTACGCAAGGCATCGGCTTCGGCCCGCAAATCGTGCAGCAGATAATAAATTTCTTCCCAATCCTGCTTGAAAAGTTCCCAGGGTCCAGCCAGCTCATTCCAGGCACCCCCTACCCGGAACTTGTTGTCCAGCCGGATTCGCCCGTCGCCCTGCCCGGTTTCCTGATTGCGCTGCGCTAAAGTATTAGTTAGCTCTTGCAAAAAGACTCCAGTGGAACTGCGGGTTAGCTCGACTTGAGCAGTAACTTCCTTATGGAAAGTATCCAGCAAGTCGCGGGCTGGCTGACTGGTGTTTGAACCGTAGTAGCGCGGCAAAGTATGAATAAAACCGTTATGCCCCCCTTGCGGTAGCCAGGTAATCGGGCGGCTAATCCAATCCAGAAAATCGAACAGGCTGTTAGGCGTTACCACGTTGCCAAATTGTCGTCCGGCTTCCTCCTCGAAATGGTGGGCTTCATCTATAATCAAGTAATCGTATTCGGGCAGCGTCCCGGCCTGACCGAGCAAATCGGCCAAAACTACCGATTGGTCAACTACGATAACGTGTGCGCCTTTGGCTCGTTCGCGGGCGCGGGCAAAAAAGCAGGGCTGGCCCGCTTCACAAACGCACAACCCTTTTTGGCTGTTTACTTTCGCCCAAAAGCGTTCCTGGCTGGGAATCCGTAATTCCGCGCTATCGCCTTCGCTGGTATTGGGTAGCCAGAGCAAAACCCGAATAAGCATCTTTTTTTCATCGGGGGTCAAAGCTCCAGTTTTGCGGAAACTTTCCCAGCGACGGACGCATAAATAATTTTGTTGCGGCTTCACACTAACGGCGGTAAAAGGCTTTTTTTCTTCTCCGCGCCGTTTGCGGTCTCGCCGGGAATTGCTTTCTTCGCTCAAACTTATGGCATTTTGCAAAAGGGGAACGAGCCGGTTCATTACCCGGTCACGCTGGGTTTCGCTATTAACCGCGATTACCACATTTTTGCCTTTTTCAAGGGCGGTAGCAACGGCGGGCAGCAAGAACCCGGCAGCCCGGTCACGTTCGTTGCCCGGCATTTCGATTAAAATATGCTGCTGCTCGTCAAAAGCAGTTTTGATGGCGTGGGCCATTGTGTCTACCCGTTGGCCGTGTTTATCATAAGGAATCGCTGGCATGGGCGAAGCGGGAAGCAAGGGAGCGGGCTGCTCCTGCGGCAATAACAACATAAAATCCAGCTCTTCGCCGCTTTTTTCGGCTAACTGCTGCTTGAGCTTTGCTGCCAAATTCCCAAACGCCCCGTTATTTTGCTCAAGCTGAGTTTGCTGGCGGTTATCGGCTACATCGCTAAAGATTGGGCGAAGCGACCAGTTGGGCAAATCTTTGGCAATCCGATTTACTTCACCCAAAACATCGGGCGGCAATTCCTCGATTTTGGCAACTAATCCGGCAAACACGTGCATCGCCATCAGGGTATCAGCCATTGCCCGGTGAGCTTCGCCCAAATTAACTTTTAACGCTCCGGCGACGGCTACCAAACTATAATTGCCCATTTGCGGCAAAAGCAAAGTTGCCAGTTCGTAAGTATCAATCGGGGCGTTTTTTACCTCAAAACTGTGGCGGGCCAGAAATCCAATGTCGCTTTCGATAGAATGGCCGACAATCGGGAAGTTACCCAAAAAACTACGCAATTTCTCCTCGATTTGGACAAAACCAGGGGCGTGCTGCACATCAGATTGGCGAATGCCGGTTAGATGAGTAATTTTGTAGGGGATGGGATTTTTTGGCTTGACATAAGTTTGCCAGCTATCCAAAACGCGGGCAGTACCGTTATTTTCCAGCCTGAATTTAACGGCAGCTATTTCGATGACTTCACCGCTATCGGCTTCTACCCCGGTACTCTCGGTATCAAGGGCAACATAAATTCGACCACGCGGGGCTTCTACCCGCTTGGGTTGTTCAGGCGCACGCGAACTACCGCGCCGTTGTTCCACACTCATCAAAACCCTGCTCCGCTTCTAGGTAAGCAAATACGTTCGGAGAATAATAAAAAACGTAAAAAGATAACAGCAAATCAGCCCTGTTGCTTCACTCAATCATAACTTAAAAGCAACTTCAAGTCAACGAAAAATCTAACCAATCTTTATTAAGAAGTTTTGTGACTATTCAGTCAGCGTCAATGTAGGAGGGATTTCCAATCCCGATTTTACCTGAAGCCGTCTTTATCAGGATTGGAAATCCCTCCTACACCTGAATAGTTACTAAGTTTTTTTACAAAAATTTCCCGATAAATTCAGTCGGATTTGTAGCAAAAGTTACGTTAGAAAAGAATGAATTCCGATAGAATAGATAAGAATTCACCTTGACAAAGTACAGCCAAAAGACTACAATAAATCCGACCTGATTACTAGGAATTAAGACTGCTATTAGTGGCCTTCAAGGTAAAAATATGATTTTTTCGACTAAAAGCGAATATGGCGTGATGATGCTGACCGATTTGGCCCGCAATTATGGCAAAGGCCCGCTCTCGTTATCCGAAATTGCCGAACATCTGGGCCTGAGTGAAGCTTACCTGGAGCAAATCGTGCCGAAGCTTCGCAAGCATGGCTTTGTAGAAAGCACGCGGGGGGCGAAAGGCGGCTATATTTTAGCGCAGCCGCCCGAAATTATTCGGATGGGGCTGGTAATTCGCGCTTTGGAAGGCCGCATTGCCGTAATGGGTTGCGCTACTGACGAGGCTAACCACCTTCCCGGTTGTAATCACGAAGATATTTGTACTGCGCCAGTGCTGTGGCTGCGTGTCCGGGATGCTATTACCCAAGCTCTGGATTCAACCACGTTGGCCGATTTGATGCCCAATCCCAAACGACTTGTGCCAATGGCACTGGGCAGCGCAATTGCTCATACCGAACCTGCCCCGGTACTAAGCGTGACAGAAAGTAATAATTAAAGCTAAACCCGAATTTTTATTTGAGGAGAGATAAAGAGAAATGGCTAAGGAGCTAATCGTTAAAGATTTGCACGTAAACGTGGATGATAAGGAAATTATTAAAGGGGTTAATTTGACCATCCGACAAGGCGAAGTCCACGCCATAATGGGGCCGAACGGTAGCGGTAAATCTACCCTTAGTAATACCATTATGGGCCACCCCCGCTATACTGTGACCGCCGGAGATATTATTTTTGACGGTGAAAGTATTCTGAATTTACCGGCAGACCGCCGGGCCAAGCGCGGCCTTTTTTTGGCCTTCCAATATCCGATGGCCGTACCGGGCGTGAACGTTTCCAACTTTTTACGCACGGCCCTAACCAATATTCGTAAGGGCGATATTGTTTCCGAAATCAAGCCCGATAATCTGGATGTGCAGGGAGACCGCCCGGTTTACGAAACCAAAAAAGCTAAAGTTGGCGGCGATGGCGTAAATATTGACCGTACCCAACGTAAAGAAATGCTGATTAAGCCCGCCGAATTCCGCAAAATCTTGAATGAAAAACTGGCTTTGCTCCAAATGGATTCCAAGTTCACCAAACGCTATCTGAACGACGGCTTTAGCGGCGGTGAAAAGAAACGGCTGGAAGTTTTGCAGATGGCGGTACTTTCGCCTAAAATCTCTTTTCTGGATGAGCCGGATAGCGGTCTCGACATTGACGCGATTAAGGTCGTGGGCGAAGGGGTAGCGGCTTTGCGCGGGCCGGAAATGGGTATTGTAATTATTACCCACCAGCAGCGCATTTTGAGCTTTCTCAAGCCCGAATTTGTACATGTAATGATGCAGGGCAAGATTGTTAAAGAAGGTGGGCCGGAACTAGCCGACCAAATCGAAGAACGCGGTTACGGCTGGATTCGGGAAGAATTGGGCATCGTCGCTTCCCCTGATGAGGAACTTGAGGAGGTCGGTAGCAATGCCTAGCGAACTTCTAAACGCCGAAGAAAAGCTTTCGCTGGCGGCAGTCGAAAAATTGTCGGCGACGAAGGGTGAACCCGCTTGGCTGCTGGAAAAGCGGCGCAAGGGCTGGGAACTTTTTGAAACTTTGCCTACCCCCGATTGGACACGTGGTATCCGCAATTGGTGGAGTAGCACCCTCAGCGAAGTTATTTTCGATGAATTTCAGCCCTATGCCGCCGCCGGAAACGAATTAGGCTTTAAAGTCGGCGGTACGCAAGATATGGTCACTAGCGGCCTATTGGTGCAGCACAATAGCGAAGTAATCCGGGTCGAGCTTTCGGACGAAGCCCGCGCCGCCGGAGTTTGGTTTGGCAGTATCGATAACGCCGTTAAAGAAAAGCCGGAACTAATCCAGAAGTATTTTATGAGCCGGGCTGTTTTGCCGGAAGAAGACCGCTTGATGGCCTTGCACGCCGCTTTATGGAGTGGTGGCGCGTTTTTGTACGTGCCTAAAAATGTTACGCTAGACGCGCCTTTTCAGGTAGTAGTTTATGGCGATGCGCCCAACCTGGCCGCTTTTACCCATACCCTGATTGTGGCCGAAGCGGGCAGCAAAGTACGCTTGATTGAAGACCATCGTAGCCGTGACACCGAAACAAAGTGGCTGAACGCGGGCGTTACCGAAATTTTTGTCGGGACGCGGGCCAAAGTAGAATACTATAACCCGCAGGAATGGGGCCTAAATTGTCTGGATTACTCAGTGCGGCGGGCAATGGTCGGGCGCGAAGGCCGGATTGATTGGGTATCGGCGACGATGGGCGCAAGTAGCTCGTGGCTAACCCTTGAATCGATTCTGGAAGGCGAAGGCGCACACTCTGAAATTGTCGGCTTTAGCTTTTCAACTGCCCGCCAGCGATACGACGTAAAGTTTTTGCAAAAGCATATTGTCCCGCACACCACCGCCACTTCTTTGTTTAAGGCGGTACTTGATGACAAATCGCAAACCGGCTTTCGGGGGGCGATTCGGGTACTAAAGCCCGGTCAGAATACCGAAAGCTTGCTGACCGACCATACCCTGTTTTTAAGTGAAGCGGCCAAAGGCGATGCCCTGCCCAGTTTGGACGTAGACGCGAACGATGTGCGCTGCTCTCACGGGGCTTCGATTGGCATGATTGATAAAGACCAGATTTTTTATTTGCAATCGCGCGGTTTGAGCCGACCTGAAGCCGAAAAAATGATTGTTGCGGGCTTTTTGGAAGAAGTAATCGGGCGTATCCCCCTAGTAAGCGTGCGTGACCGTTTGCGCGAGGCAATTGACCTCAAGCAAGGCGGTGCGGGTGCAATGCGCGAGGTTGAGGAAGAAGGCCAGCTTTTCACTTATAACGATATTGAGAAGGTCAACTAATTCTCTAGGATATTGCTCTGCCAATAGATTTTTGTCTAATATCCATTGCCGGAGCAATGTCCCACAAAAAGTAATAAATAACGAAAAGAACAAGCTAGAGGAAGTCGGTAATTTATGATTGACACCCAGAGTATAGAAAAAACAGCAACCAGTGAGATGGGCGGTGGGCTGGACGTAACGGCTATCCGGCGCGATTTCCCCATTCTGGAAGAAATAGTCAACGGGAAAACCGTAGCTTATTTGGATAATGGGGCAAGCAGTTTGCGCCCGGAACAAATGATAGCTTCGATGCTGGAATACTTTCATAAATACAATGCCAATATTCACCGGGGTGTCTACCGTTGGAGCGAGGATGCTACTCGCCGTTACGAACGCGCTCACGTTAAAGTAGCCAAATTTATCAATGCCTCTAGTGCCAGAGAAGTTATTTTTACCCGCAATACCAGCGAAAGTATTAATCTGGTAGCCTATAGCTGGGGTCGGGCTAATATTCGCGAGGGCGACGAAATTGTTTCAACCGTAATGGAGCATCATTCCAATATCGTTCCCTGGCAAGTGCTGGCGGCGGAAAAAGGCGCGAAATTACGCTATATCCCAATTACGCCGGATGGCTTTCTGGATTTGAGCCAGATTGACCAGATTATTAACGAAAAAACCAAACTGGTCGCCCTGACCCATATGTCGAACGTACTTGGAACGCTCAACCCAATCCAAATCATTGTCGAGAAGGCCCACGCGGTAGGGGCGGTGGTGCTGGTGGATGGAGCGCAAAGCGTGCCGCATATGCCGGTAGATGTTCAGGCTTTGGGCTGTGATTTCTTTGCCTTTAGCGGTCACAAAATGCTTGGTCCGACCGGGATTGGCGTTTTATGGGGCAAGCAGCAGATTTTGCAGGACATGCCTCCCTTCCTGACTGGTGGCGATATGATTCGAGATGTGACCCTTGAACGTAGCACCTGGAACGATTTACCCTGGAAGTTTGAAGCTGGTACGCCTTCGATTGCTGAAGGTATCGGATTGGGTGCGGCGGTAGATTATCTGCAAAATCTGGGTATGGATAAAGTCCGGGCGCACGAAGTGGAACTAACCCGCTATGCGCTGGCCCATATTAAAGAAGTGCCGGATATGGTAATTTACGGCCCGCGCAAGGCCGAAGAAAAAGGCGGGATTATTTCGTTTAATTTGGGCGATATTCACCCGCACGATTTGGCGACTCTGCTAGACCGCGAAGGCGTGGCGGTACGGGCGGGACATCATTGCTGCCAGCCGCTTATTGAGAAACTGGAAGTTCCGGCCACCACCCGCGCCAGTTTCTACGTTTACAATACGCCCGAAGAAGTTGACCGTTTGGTGGACGCGCTGTATAAGGCTCGTAAGGTGTTTAAACTGTAAAGCTTGGGCGAAATGTAACTTTGCACGGTTGACAACGTATATAATTCCGAGTAAAATGATAGGGATTGGAAAAGAAGTAACGGCCAGGTTCGAGGCCGAGTATCAGGAGGCATTAGGTGAGCGACCTGTCACGGGATGATTTGGATATGGATTACGTGGTCGAGTTGGCAAGGGCTTTTGATTCAGAAGTCAAAAACCATCAAGTAGCCAATCCGACGATTGTTTTTGAAGACTCTAACCCGCTTTGTGGCGATAAATTCAAGGTTACGCTGCGTCTGAGCGAAGACGGCGAGGTTGAGGACATCGGTTTTACCGGGCGGGGTTGCGCTATCAGCCGGGCAGCGGCTTACCTAATTGCCGATCAGGTTAAGGGCGCGTCGTTGGACGAAATCAAAGATATGACCCGCGCCAAGATTATTGAAGAAATGGGCATTGAAATTAATAGTGCGGTGCGTCTAAAATGCGCCAATCTTGCTCTACGCACTGTGAAATCCAGTCTCGCCAAAGTCGGTCACAACATCGAGGCCGAAGGCGACGACGATTGGCATGAGAACTAGGATAGTTGTTAGTCGTTAGTTGTTAGAAAACTACAGCGAATTTGTATTTTACAACTTAGGCACATTTTCTTTATTATCTGGAAAATCTAACAACTAATAACTAACAACTCAAAAATAGATTGCCCGGTGTGGCCGGGTCGGAGGAGCGTCAGGATGACTATCGAAATGAACAAGGAAGTTGCTGTTGCTACCAAGCCTGAGTTTGGTACGCCGCTTACCCATGTGTGGCATCCGCAAAAGGGTTTGAGCCGCGCCCTGGTCGAAGAAATTAGCTGGCAAAAAGAAGAGCCGGATTGGATGCGGGTAAAGCGGCTCAAGAGCTATGACATTTTTGAATCGCGCCCGATGCCCAATTGGGGGCCGGACTTGAGCGGGCTAAAGTTTGACGATTTGACCTTTTATACTCTGCCCGGCTCGAAGAAAACCCGTAGTTGGGACGAAGTGCCGCAGGAAATTAAGGATACTTACGAAAAATTGGGTATCCCCGAAGCCGAGCGCAAATATTTGGCGGGTGTAGTTGCGGTTTACGATAGCGAGCCGATTTATGAAGGCTTGAAGGAAGAATATTCCAAGCTTGGTATTTTGTTTACCAGTATGGACACCGCCGTTAAAGAATATCCTGACATTGTGAAAAAGCACTTTATGACCAACTGCGTGCCGCCGACAGATAACAAATTTGCGGCTTTGCACGGCGCGGTCTGGAGTGGTGGCTCGTTTATGTGGGTTCCACCGAATACCAAAGTAGATTTGCCCTTGCAGGCTTACTTCCGAATGGAAGGCAAGGAAGAAGGTACTTTCGAGCATACCATGCTTATCGTCGAAGAAGGTTCGAGTGCCGAGTACATCGAAGGTTGTACCGCCCAGCAGTATAGTACCAACTCCTTGCATAGTGCTGTCGTCGAAATCTTTGTAAGACCGGGCGCACGCACTCGTTACACTACTGTTCAGAACTGGTCGAGCGACATTTACAACCTGAACACCAAACGCGCTTTGGTCGAAGAAGAAGCCCGGATGGAATGGGTCGGCGGCTCGATGGGTAGCAAGATTACCATGCTTTATCCCGCCAGCTATTTGATTGGTAAGGGTGCTTCGGCTGACCATATGAACATTGCTTTTGCCAACGAAGGCCAGCACAAGGACGGCGGCGCGAAAGTGATTCATGCTGCGCCCTATACCACCTCAAACGTTTTGGCGAAATCCATTGCCAAAGGTGGCGGTCACGCTGGTTTCCGGGGTCTGGTACGGGTTGCACCGGGCGCGATTGGCTCGAAAGTTAAAGTTCGTTGCGATGGTCTGCTAATGGACGAATTCAGCAAGAACGATACTTTCCCGACCATTCAGCTACAGCAAAACGATGTACACATCGAGCATGAAGCCCGCGTGGGTCGCGTTTCGGAAGAGCAAATCTTCTATCTTATGAGCCGAGGTTTAAGCGAAGGCGAAGCAATGGCAATGATTGTAAACGGCTTTATCGAGCCAGTTACCAAGCAGTTGCCGATGGAATACGCCCTCGAACTGAACCGCCTGATTGCCCTCGAAATGGAAGGCAGCATCGGCTAATAGCCATCCGTTATCAAGTACGGTGGTTATTCAGAACAAGTCGTAACGTTAGGGGGCAGCTAAATTTTAGTTGCCCCTTTTCTATACTCAGTAACCTTGTTATCAGGGGTTTGTGTTATAATTTAGAGGTAAGAAGAATTGCAGTTAGCCGAAAGCCGAAAATCGGCGGCGGCTAGATTTGTTCAACGAAAGGTAGTAAGAAATGTCGGAAACGGCAACAAAACCCGGCCCTACAGATGACGATATTGTAAATTCGCTCAAAACGGTGGTAGACCCGGAAATGAACGTGAATATTGTAGATTTGGGTTTGGTTTATCGCATAGATTTGGATGATGACGGACAGGCCCAGGTTTTTATGACCCTGACTTCGCCCGGTTGCCCGGTTGGGCCGCAAATCAAGCAGGAAGTGCTTGAGGCCCTGAATGCGGTGGAAGGCGTAGTTGATACCAAAGTACAATTTGTGTTTAACCCGCCCTGGTCGCCCGCAATGATGAGTCAAGATGCCAAAGACGAGCTTGGCTTTATGGACGATGACGACGATTATTAATTCTTGTCTGGGGCAATATGATACCAGAGTATTTTTCACAGCGCGAAAACGTTATTAATATCGAAGGTATTTGGCCGATTCTCGAAGTAACCGGGCTGGATAAAAATCCGCAGGTAATTGAGGAACTCAGGCGAGATTTTAACTACGATGTAAAGCGTCCACCCGGTGCAGTGCCATTTGAAACCGGGGTTGCCCTTCAAAATTATCTGGCGAAATATCTTTACCCCGATTTACCAAAAGCGGCGGCTTTGTGGAAGCTGGGCCGGGTTACTTTTGAGGGCTATCGGCGTTCGCTGGTGGGTAAGGTAATGTTGGCGGCTATGCCAATTTGGGGGCCGCACCGGGCTATCAAGAATGCCCCGCGTATTTATGATATGACTATGCGCTATGGGGTTCGGACAGTCAAGCAAACTGGCCCAAATAAATATGAATTGCGCCACCAAAATGACCCTGGCAATATTGAACTTCTGGCCGGAAATCTGGAAGCGGGAATCGAAGCTACCGGCGCGAAAAATGTGTGCGTAAAAATTCGTACTTTGGCAAGTGATGACCATATTTTAGAAGTAGAATGGGATGAGCAGCCCAAATAAATAGAGGAGGCAGCCGTAATGAGCGTTAGCAGTTTGCCCAGTGAAGAAGAACTTCGTGAGGCTTTGAAAACAGTTTATGACCCGGAAATTGGAATCAATATCGTAGATTTGGGCCTGATTTACGACGTGGGAGTACAGGACGAAGGTATGGTTGACATAACTATGACTTTGACCTCGCCCGGTTGCCCGCTTAGTCACGTAATTGGGGCGCAGGTTCGGGAAGCACTGGACGGGATGCCCGGCGTGAACGACGTAAAGCTCAATCTGGTCTGGTCGCCGCCCTGGAATCCCGGCATGATGAGCGAAGATGCCAAGATGGAACTTGGGATGGATCAATACTAAAGCACTTATTGCTACCATACCTGTTTCTAAAGGCACAGCTTCTTAAAATAGGTATGGTAGCAAACTTTATTGTACGGCTTTATTTACCTCCCCAGAAATTTATTGACGGCAATTTTGACGATTACCCGAACTTGTCCGGGCCTGCCAAACGAATAGGGCTTACCCACATATCTTTGTGATAAACTTTCGAGATGCTCTCGCGCACCTTTGGTGGTTATTTCGGCTACGTGACCACGCAAACTTATCACATTTGCCGGATTGTCCGGGTTCGGCACGTTAAGAGCCACGCGCGGGTCACGCTGCATATTAAGCACCTTCTGATAACCCTGAACTGTATTTATCAAGACAAAAGCACCGTCAGTATCAACCCAGGTTACAGTAGTATGGGGAGAGCCATCTGGCAAGAGGGTGGCGATATGGCAATAAGCTTTTTGTTTGAGCAAATCCTTAAAACTTTGAGGTAATTCAAGCACTTTGGTTTCTCCTTAATAAAATATGTCACCCACCCTGATTACAAAGCTGCACTAATTTGTCCGGCAAGGGCAGCGTTATTTTTGAGCAAGGCCACATTGGTTTCGAGGCTACGACCATCAGTTTCAAGGCGCAAACGGTCAAGCAAAAAGGGTGTGATAGCCTTACCGCGAATTCCTGCTTTATCGGCGGCGGTCAGAGCGCGGCTAATCGCTTGCTCGATTTCGGCGGCGGGCAAATCGGCTTCGTCGGGTGGTGGATTTACTACAATAACGCCGCCTTCCAAACCTAATTCCCACTTGATACGCACCATTTCGGCAATTTCCGCCGGACTGTCGGCCCGCGCTTCCAGCTTTAGGCCGCTATGCCGGGTGTAAAAGGCGGGTAGCTCGTCGGTCTGGTAGCCAATAATCGGCACGCCCAGCGTTTCCAGATATTCCATAGTCAGGCCCAAATCCAGAATAGCTTTTGCTCCGGCGCAGACCACCACCACCGGGGTACGGGCCAATTCGGTCAAATCGGCGGAAATATCAAAACTGGTCGCCGCGCCCCGGTGTACCCCGCCAATCCCGCCCGTCGCGAAAACTTTTATCCCGGCCAAATTTGCCGCAATCATAGTGGCGGCCACGGTAGTCGCTCCAGCCTGCTTGCGGGCCAGCACTATTGGCAAATCCCGCCGACTGACTTTGGTAACTTCCTTGCTGGTTGCCAGAAAATGTAAATCGTCCTCGTTTAGCCCAATTTTGATTTTGCCATCCAGCAGGGCGATAGTCGCCGGGTTTGCCCCATTGTCGCGGACGGTTTGCTCTAAAATTCGGGCTGTCGCCAAATTCTCAGGATAAGGCAAGCCATGTGAAATTACGGTAGACTCCAGCGCGACCAACGGCTTTTTCAGGCCCGGCGCAATCTCTAAATATTTTTCCACTAATATCCTCTGTGTTTATCCACCAGATTTAATAAAGGCTCATGGTTCATGTAACGCTGCAAATTTCTGCAAAAAAGCTCTACCGAACGTGGCATAAAATTCTCGAAATTGCCGGAAGAATGGGGCGTAACAATTACATTTTCCATTTCCCACAAAGGTGATTCAGCCGGGAGTGGTTCTTTTTCGGCCACATCCAGAGCCGCCCCGCCTATCCGTTTTTCCCGCAAAACGTTGATTAGTTCGGCTTCCTTGATAACCTGACCACGTGCGATGTTAATAAAAATAGCGTCGGGCTTCATTAACTCAAACTCGGCCCGACCTAACATTCCTTGCGTTTCGAGAGTAAGCGGGACGCACATCACCACATAATCCGATTCGGTTAGCAAGCGGTTTAATTGATTGCTCGGTAAAACTAAATCCAGTTCCGGGTAATCGCCCTGAGTGTTATGTTTGGTGGCAATAACCCGCATCCCGAAAGCCCGCGCCCGCTTTGCTACCTCGCGCCCAATATTGCCATGCCCGATAATACCTACTGTTCGCCCGTTTAATTCCAAAAGCTTATCGTAATGTTTCCATTCCTTGCTTTGCTGGGTACGAAATTGGTCATGCAGGCGGCGCGAAAAAATCAGCATATAAGCTAAAACCTGGTCGGCGATGGCTGGCGCAGAAACTCCTACTGAATTAGTAACGGTTATATCGCTTTCGACTATCTGACGGTAACTGAGCAGTCGGTTTACTCCGGCAAAGGGTACCTGTACCCACTTTAGCTGACGGGCCAGCTCGAATTGTTCGGGCGGTAAATAGCCTCCGTAAAATATTTCGGTATCAACTATTTCGCGCATTGCAAAATCGGCGGGCGAGTTGGGCGGCGACATACTCAAAGTAAGCTGGCTACCGACAAGAGTTTCTTCGATTTTGGAGGCCAGTTCGGGCGACAAATTAAAAGGCACAAAAATTTTGCTTGACATAATTCTTTTGTTAGCTCCATAACTCTAAAGTGGGTGGTCAGGAAACGCGCCAAGCTTCATCGCTTTCTCAAACCAGAGCAAATCCGGGCATCGTTGCCGTATTAGCAGGGAGTATATCACATTTGGGCGAATTGCCGGGTCAAAGAACCGATGTTATAATGCCTAAAAATTCACAATGTTTGCAGCCAGGAGGGGAAGTTTAGCTTGTTTAACGTTTTTACTTATATAGTTGGTTTCGTGCTTTTTTTCGTCGCGGCCTGTACCAAAGGTATTTTGGGTTTTGGCGTAAATATTGTAGCTGTACCGATAATGTCGCTATTTATCGGGCCAAAAGCGGCGATTGCCCTTATAAACCTGCCCGCCTTGCTCAATAACATTATTCTTATCGTCCAGCGTCCAGAGCCGGAAGGTCGGGCAATGTTCAAGCGGATTTTGCCTTTGCTGGTTACTGGGGCAATGGGGGTTACGGTTGGCTCAATTTTGCTGGTATTGCTGGATACTTCGGTGCTTTCTACCTGGTTGGGCGTGCTGACTGTAATATTTGTACTAACTGACCGAATGCGGGCTAAGTGGCAATTACCTTCCAATCAGGAGCGACTTTTAGGGCCAATTGCCGGGTTTGGGACGGGCGTGCTAAACGGGATTAGCGGGATTAGTGCGCCAATTCTGGTAACGTATCTTTACAGTCTGCGGCTGGATAAACGCCATTTTGTCTATATGATAACCCTTGTTTTTATTGTACTAAATTTGGCCCAAAGTATAAATTTTTGGCTACTGGGTTTGTTTACCCCTGAAATCGTATTTATCAGCCTGACTTATATTATACCAATTGTTTTAGGTACAATCGTTGGAACACGCTTGCAGGAAAAAGTTAGCCAAAAGTTTTTTAATAATCTGGTACTGACAGCCCTTTTTTTGATTGGGCTGGATTTAATCCGACGAGGCTTGCACATTGGTGGCTAAAAATTGGGCTGGCTGCTAATTTTTACTTGTTATCTTATATTCAACTCTTTCGCTGTCAAGTTTTGGGTTTTCGCTCATAAGTCTAGCTATGCCTGATGGTGGCAAACTGTCTAAATTATGAGCGAACCCTGAGTAAAGACTTGAAACTTCTAAACAATCAAACCCTGAGCGGTCAGCAATTCGGCGTTCAGGATACTTGCCCCGGCAGCACCGCGAATGGTATTATGCCCGACCAGCAGAAATTTGTAATCCAGAATTTTGCACTTTTGAAGACGGCCAACGGTAGTTGCCATTGCGCCTTCACCTTCGCGGTCAAGCAAAACCTGGGGGCGATTAGGTTCGCTCCGCAAAATTACCGGGCGACGGGGTGCGCTCGGCAAAAGCAAACGCTGCGGCGCGGCCTCAAATTCGGCAAGGGCGGCGGCTACTTCTTCGAGGGTGGCCGGGCGGCCTAATTCTACCGAAACGCTCTCGGTATGACCTTCGCGGACGGCCACACGGGTACAGGTGGCACTAATCACAAAATCAGCATCCACAAAGCGCAAATTCTCCCGGTCAAACTGGCCCATAATTTTGAGTGGCTCACTTTCGACCTTTTCTTCTTCGTTGAAATCGTGCGGCATTACGTTATCAATCACATCGAGGGACGGCACACCGGGATAACCCGCGCCGCTTACCGCTTGCATGGTTGTGACCATTACTTTCTTGAGGCCAAAAGCATCTTGCAAAGGTTTGAGGGCTAGAGCCAGATGAATAGTAGTGCAGTTTGGGTTGGTGACGATAAAGCCCTGTTCCCAGCCACGCTGCTTTTGCTGATGAGCCAGCATCGCGCTATGGTCGGCGTTAATTTCGGGAATCATCAGGGGGACATCCGGGTCGTAGCGATGGTTGCGGGAATTGGAAAAAACTTTGTAACCGGCGGCGGCGTATTCTTCTTCGATTTCTCCGGCAATCTCGGCGGGCAGCGAAGTAAAAATAACATCGCAATCCCAATCCGGGCCGGGCTTACCTTCGACCATTGCCATATCACGGGCATATTCTGGCACTTCACTGGAAATCCGCCAGCCCGCTGCCGCCCCGTATTTTTTACCGACAGCCCGACCACTTGCGCCCAAAGCCGTAACCTGAAACCAGGGATGATTTTCTAAAAGCTGGATAAAACGCTGACCGACCGCCCCGGTTGCCCCCAACACGCCAACTTTGACCGGGCGCGGTGGGCTGTAAGCTTTCTGGTTCTCATTGAATGGAAAAGGACTCATCACTCACACCTCTTTTTGTTAAAATTTTCAGGGTCGGGCGTGCCGCGCTGCAAGCCAGTTCAAGTATAGCTATTATAATGGGGAAATAAGGTTGACACAAGTTGGGAGCTAGAATACTAAAATTTTGTAATATTCCAACCTGGATTTTTGGCTTTACTTTAGCTTTCTATCTGCTATACTTTCTATTAAGAAATACTTATACTCGCGTGGTAAAACTGCAAACAACAAGGAGAACTATGACAACTAAACGTGGAGTAACCTTTTCAAGGCTATTCCCGGTGAAAGTTGTGCGTGTATGGTTTATCATACTATACCTTTGCACCACTATACTTTCAGCATTGCTGATAACACCTGGGACATTGCCTGCTGCTCAAGCCGCTTATAGTGTAAACGGCACAGTCTTTCGAGATTTTAATGCTAATGGTGTACGCGACCCGCTTGAGACAGGCGTTGGCGGCATTACCGTAACCGCTACCGATAGCACTGGTGCGGTTGTCGCCACCGCTATAACCAGTACCAGCCCGGCTACAATCGGCCAATACAGCCTTAATATTGGCGGGGCAGCTAATCAGGCAGTTCGGGTTGAATTTTCCAAGCTACCCACTTTCCTAAAATTTGGGCCAAATGGTAAAAATAACAATACCGGCGTAACTTTTGTAAATGGCCCAACCCAGGTTGATTTAGGGGTTGCCAATCCCAGCGAATATTGCCAGGATAACCCCGAACTTGCCACTAACTGCTACGTTTTTGGCGACCAGCTGAATGGGCCAAACAAGAACTTACCCGCTTTAATTAAATTTCCCTTTGATGCTTCCGGCATGAGTCCCATGCCCAGCGATTTAGCCGAAGCTTATCAGGTTGGCACAACCTGGGGCGTAACTTACCATCGCTATACCAACACCGTCCTGACTTCCGCTTTTATGAAGCGGCATAGCGGCTTTGGACCGAATGGGCCGGGCGCAATTTATCAGGCCAGCAAAGCTGGTGGTTCGGTCAAGTTATTATTGGATTTGAATACTTTATTTGGGGCTGGTACTGCTGGAACTGACCCCCGCGATAGCACTACCGACTACCGCTATGACCCCAATTCTTTTGATGCTGTCGGTAAAATAGCTATGGGCGGTTTGGCTCTTTCAGATGACGATTTAACCCTCTATGCCGTGAATTTGGCTGACCGTAGCCTTTACCGCATCCCGGTTGGCACAAATCTGACCGTTCCTACCGCTTCCCAAATTCGCCGTTTCCCCGTCCCGACCAATGGCCCTTGTTCCAGCCCTAACGATATTCGACCCTTTGGCGTAACCAACCACGACGGTTTAATCTACGTTGGAGCGGTTTGCTCGGCTCAATCTTCCCAAAACCCCGGTGATTTGAGAGCCTTTGTCTACAGCTTTGACCCGGCCAACAACAGCTTTAATTCTAACCCGGTACTAAGTTTTCCGCTTAACTACACCCGGCGTTGTTTTAACTTTGCCAACAACCCAAATTGCGCTAACGACCCTTATCTCAAAGCCGATTGGCGGCCCTGGACAAGCACTTTTCCTGCCGCCAATTTGCAGCAATACGGCGGGTTTGGTGGTTTCCCGCAACCAATGTTAAGCGATATTGCCTTTGATAATAACGGCGATATGATAATTGGTTTGCGTGACCGCTTCGGCGACCAAAGCGGCTATTATGCCGGTAACACCGATGTAAATGACCCCAAAGGTCTTTATTATAGCGGGATTACTGCCGGTCATATGCTAAGAGCCTGCGTTAGCGGCGCGACCAATTGGACACTCGAAAATAATGGTACTTGTGGTGGCCGGACTACCGCCGGAGCAAACAACAAACGTGGGCCGGGCGGTGGCGAATATTATTACCAGCAAAACTTTCCGACTGGGCCGCACGATTATCTGGAAGTAGGCGGTCTGGCCGTAATTCCCAATCAAGGTACGGTTGTCACCAACGTTTTTGACCCGCTCAACGACAAAACCCGCTTTTTTAGTGGCGGCGCACGTACTTTTAATAACACTACCGGGGCCAGTGTTCGGAATTTTGAAATTTACCCGCCAGATATGTTGGCAGACCCGGTCAGGCGCACTTTTGGCAAGGCCAACGGGTTGGGCGATTTACAGGCGATTTGCAATTCTGCTCCGCTTGAAATTGGCAATCGGGTCTGGATTGATAGCAATCGCAACGGCTTGCAAGATGCTGGTGAATTACCTGTGGCGGGTGTAACGGTGCGGCTTTACGATAGCCTCACCAAAACTTTGGTCGCTGTTACCACTACTAACGCCAAAGGTGAATATTACTTCAATAATTCCAACGTACCCGGTGGCGTTAAATTCAACTACGCCTACTATGTTCGTCTGGATAATCCGGCAGATTTTCTTTCGGGCGGGCCGCTTTTCAGATACAATCTGACTGCGACTGCCGTCGGCACGAATCCAGCAATTGATAATAATGGGGTGTTGCTTGGTGGCTACCCGCAAGCCGATGTATTAACCGGCGGGGCGGGTGACAACAACCATACTTACGACTTTGGCTTCTTCCAAACGCCCACGCCTACGCCAACCGCAACTGTTGTAGTGCCGCCGACCAATACTCCTACCCCCGAACCGCGTCGTTCACCTTCGCCAACTTCTTCTATTTCGCCCAATCCGAGCGTTAGCCTGACCCCTTCGACCAGCCCGACCCCGCCGGATGCGACAATTCCGCCGGATACTACGCCAACTCCAACGGGTACGCCTTCTACCGGGCAACCGCCTTCGGGTGGAGATGCGCCACCTTCCGACCAACCCCCCGTCTCGCCGCCTTTGCCTCAACCACCCAATACCGGGCGGGCGCAAGTAGATGACGGTGGAATTGCACTTTGGGTACGATTTGGTTTGGCCGGATTGCTGGTAATTGGCGGTGGTTTGCTGCTTTATCGGGGCTTTGTCGGCAATAGGAGGGACAGCTAAAATGCGCTTTAACTTAATTAGAACTATCTTCGGACGCTTCCGGGCTTGGCAAATTCTGACTGGTCTGGCTCTGGTTGGTTTGGGTGTAGCGATTGGGCTGCAATCGTTGGCTCAGGCCGCCGACGAGCCGGGCGAATTAGGCCAAATTACTGGCCGGGGCAATGTCATTTTTGGTGTTTCGGACTGGCAACTGTTCGGCAAGTCGATTTCAACTACCCGTTTTACCTCAAAACTGGCTTTGGCCGACTTAAAAGAAGCTGCCGGGCCGGTTAGTCCCTCCCGTTTGCGTATTCCGGCTCTGGCTATTGACGCACTGATCGAGGATGTCGACCTCCGCAATGGCGCAATGGATGTGCCGAGCAATATTTGGAACGCGGGTTGGCTCAAAAGCGGCCCACTTCCCGGCCAGGTTGGTAACGCCGTAATAGACGGGCATAAAGATAGCGTCAAAGGCGTGGCAATCTTCTGGGACTTGCCGAAACTAAAGTCGGGAGACCGCCTCTATGTTTCGGATAGCGACGGTAATGAGCTAACCTTTGAAGTAACCGAAGTAGCCAGCTATGCCAACAGTGATTTCCCAGTCGAAAAAGTTTTCGGGGCTGTCAACGAAAAGCACCTGAACCTGATTAGCTGCGACGGTACGTTCATTTATTCTCAGCACAACTACGACAAACGGGTGGTTGTTTACACCAAGTTAGTTGAAAACGAAAACAACTAATCCAGGGGTATAAAACGTTCCCTGAAACCTTTATAAAACGACTTTGGGTTAGAGCTGCTAATCCAAAGTCGTTTTATAAAATAGTTGAGATTGGGCCAGTGGTTGTGCTATAATCCTGTTTACAATTAAAAATTGGATAGCGTTGAAGAAGAACAGTAGTCGAGAATTTATCCCAGACAGAGAGCCGGGTCAGGGCGCGGATAGCGCAAGGCTGAGAGTCCGGCGGGAAAAGTTTCGATGAAGGCACTTTGGAGCTATTTTTGAAAAAGGGGGTACGCTTTGGAGCTTCGCCAATAACACAGGGCGGCAAGCGTACCAACCAGGGTGGAACCGCGAGTATTCTTAATAAATCCTCGTCCCTGGGCCGTTTTATTCGGGCCGGGGCGGGGATTTTTTGACGCTTTTTCGGGGCAGCTATCCGAAAAACCTGGCAATCGCCAATTGTTCTGAGCAAAAACTCCTCTGAATTTCTTAAAAATCCCCCGCTCCCTTGAGTTCCAAAACAGGAGATTTTGTTATGTCTGAAGAAACTACTAACGCGCCCAAAGCAGCCAGCGTATCTATGGATACGATTATTTCGCTTTGCAAACGTCGGGGCTTTGTTTTTCAATCCAGTGAAATTTATGGCGGCTTCGGCAGCACCTACGATTACGGCCCATTAGGGGTCGAGCTTTTACGCAATGTCCGTAACTTATGGTGGCGGGCAATGGTGCAGGAGCGAGACGACGTGGTTGGGCTGGAAGCTTCGATTTTAGGCCCGGAAGCGGTTTACGTGACTAGCGGCCACGTTAGCAATTTCGCCGACCCGCTGGTCGAGTGCAAGGGCGACTGTAAAAAACGCTGGCGGCTCGACCACCTTTTAGAAGGCCAGTACGAATCCGAATACGGCCCAAGCAAGCACGACAAAAACGGCAATTTGCTTTGTCCCAAGTGTGGCGGCGAACTAAGCGAGCCGCGTAAGTTTAACCAGATGTTCAAGGTTCACGTCGGGGTAGTCGAAGACCAGGATTCGGTGGCATATTTGCGGCCTGAAACCGCCCAGGGTATGTTCATCAACTTTAGTATTATCCAGAACGCTACCCGGCGCAAATTGCCTTTTGGTATAGCTCAAATCGGCAAAAGTTTCCGGAACGAAATTACGCCCGGTAACTTTGTGTTCCGCACCCGCGAATTTGAACAGGCCGAAATGGAATTTTTCGTGCGACCCGGCACAGACGACGAGTGGCATGAGTATTGGGTCAAGGAACGCCATAACTGGTATCTGAAATATGGCCTCAAGCCGGAGCGGTTGCGAATTCGCCCCCATACTAAAGAGGAACTTTCGTTTTACTCAAAGGCGACCAGCGATGTCGAATATCTTTTCCCCTGGGGTTGGGGCGAACTGGAAGGTATCGCCAACCGCACCAACTACGATTTGACCCAGCACGCCAAAGCCAGTGGCAAAGATTTGAGCTACTTCGACGAGGAAACCAAAGAGCATATCGTGCCTTACGTTATCGAACCGGCGGCGGGCGTTACCCGTACAGCCCTGACTTTCCTGATTGACGCTTACGACGAAGAACCCGACAAGGACGGGACGCGGGTAGTTTTGCGCTTCCACAAAGATATTGCGCCTATCAAAGTGGCAATCTTGCCGCTTTCCAAAAAAGAGCCACTGGTAAACTTGTCACGGCAAATCGAGAAAAAGTTGCGTAAAAAATACACGGTGCAATACGACGAAACTCAGGCGATTGGCCGTCGCTACCGCCGTCAGGACGAAATTGGTACGCCCTACTGCGTCACGGTTGACTTCGATAGCCTCACCGACAACGCCGTTACTATCCGTGAACGCGACAGTATGGCCCAAATTCGTGTCCCTATCGCCGAACTGATGGACGCTCTCAGCGAACGACTGGACGATAAGGATTGACGATTGGAATAGAGTTGTAGGTAGGTAAGTAGCTTGTGGCTCAAGGCCCAAGCTCAAAAGTAACCTGAAGGTTACTATTAAGCGGGTGGTTGAGGTTAGTTTTAGTGCGCTTTTAGCGTACTTGCGTTTGTTTAGACTGGGGTTTGAACTCCAGGCGGTTGTCTCCGCCAGTTGGTGTTCGGGTGAAATCAATGGGCAGAGCCACATCTTACAGGAAACGTGTATCCTGTAGGATGCTGCTCCGCCAGTTGACTTTACCCTCAGTCCTCAGCACTTTTTCCCCTTACGCTTCGGCGAGGGCGAGGCCCTGGTCATCGTGAGGGACGCTCCATTGTTCGGGCGAACGCCATAGCCCTGACAAAATCAATTCACGGATGTAAATCATTTCTTTGGGCATACGGTCATACAGCTTCATCAACAGCTCGTCGTGGGACATTAGTTCCTGTTTCCACGCATCGCGGTCAATGCACATTACCTCATCGAAATCGGCTTCGGTAAAGTCTTCCATCCCGCGCCAATCCAAATCGCTATAGCGTGGCACCCAACCGAGCGGACTTTCGATACTGGCGGCTTGCCCGTTGGCCCGTTCCACAATCCAGCGCAAAATTCGCATATTCTCGCCAAAGCCGGGCCAGGCAAATTTGCCGTTTTTGTCCTTGCGGAACCAGTTCACGTTAAAGATACGCGGCGGATTTGGAATAGAACGGCCAAACTGCACCCAGTGATTGATATAATCGCCCATATGATAGCCGCAGAAAGGCAACATCGCGAAGGGGTCGCGGCGCACTTCGCCAATTTTTCCGGCGGCAGCTGCCGTCATTTCGGAACCCATCGTCGCCGCCCCGTAAACCCCATAGTTCCAGTTAAAGGCTTGATAAACTAGCGGCACCATAGTGCTACGGCGGCCACCAAAGACAAAGGCCGAAATTGGCACGCCCTGCGGATTGTCGTAATTCGGGTCAATCGAAGGACATTGGCTAATCGGGGCAGTAAAGCGGGCATTCGGGTGCGCGGCTTTCCGGCCACAATCAGGAGTCCATTCCTGCCCTGTCCAGTCAATCAGGCGTTCGGGCGGCGTATCGGTCATGCCTTCCCACCAGACATCGCCATCAGGAGTCATACCCACGTTGGTAAAGATAGCGTTTTTAGCAACCGTGTCCATCGCGTTCGGATTGGATTTGTAAGACGTACCGGGTGCGACCCCAAACATACCAGCTTCGGGGTTAATGGCGTAAAGCCTCCCGTTCGCGCCGGGCTTAATCCAGGCAATATCATCGCCAATGGTGGTAACTTTCCAGCCTTCCATTGCTTTGGGCGGGATAAGCATGGCAAAATTGGTTTTGCCGCAGGCACTGGGGAAGGCCGCCCCCACATAAGTTTTCTCGCCCTGTGGTGATTCTACCCCCAAAATCAGCATATGCTCGGCCAGCCAGCCTTCGTCACGGGCTTGCACTGAGGCAATCCGCAAGGCAAAGCACTTCTTGGCGAGCAAAGCGTTTCCGCCGTAACCGCTACCATACGACCAGATAGAGCGTTCTTCCGGGAAATGGACGATATATTTTTCCTCTTTATTGCAAGGCCAGCTTATATCTTTCTGGCCGGGTTCGAGCGGCATTCCAACTGAATGTAAACACGGCACAAATTCGCCTTCACCCAAAACATCCAGCACCTTTTTGCCCATGCGAGTCATAATCCGCATACTGGCGGCCACATAAGGCGAATCGGAAAGCTCTATCCCAATATGGGCTATTGGCGAACCAAACGGCCCCATACTAAAAGGAATCACATACATCGTCCGCCCGCGCATCGAGCCATCGAATAATTTAGTCAGGGTAGCCTTCATTTCGCGAGGGTTGACCCAGTTATTGGTTGGGCCAGCGTCATTTTTGCTCAAGCTACAGATAAAGGTACGGTCTTCCACTCGCGCCACATCGCTCTGGTCGGAGCGGGCCAGAAAACTGTTAGGCCGCTTGACCGGGTTCAGACGGATGAGCATCCCGTTTTCGACCATATTATTGCATAGCCTGTCGTATTCTTCCTGCGACCCGTCGCACCAGTAAACGCTATCCGGCTTGCACAGTTCGGCCATTGACTGTACCCAGCCTTTCAGCTCCGTATTCTTCACATATTCGGGGAATTGCATAAAATCTCCTAACTTACAGCTCTCACTCTTAGCGACATTGCTTGCCCTTGTTTTCTACTTCATTAACAGAATAACGGCTGATTATAAAATAACAGGTAAATACAGGTTAATGTCAGGTGAACAAGTTACCCGTGTTTTACTATACCTTATGATTTTTTTGTATCCTAACCGTTTTCTTGTTCAAGGCCGGGATGTTCAGCTAAAATTTCTGAAATAGTCTTTTCACTTGCCAGCCAATCCAATACTAGCGAAACTCATATACGATGCCCTTTAATACAAGGCTTGCCAAAGCAAATATTTGGGTCAACATTTATGCGTCCTAAAAGTTCATCTCGGCTCATTTTTGCAATTCCTTTCGATTCTATTTTTATATCTTAAACTTTCTGGTTTAGGGTTGCAAGATATGGCGCAAAACAGGCTTGGTAGGGATAAGATTTATAGGGTATTATGAATTGACGATGAGTAAGTAAAGCGCAAAGCATAAGGAGCGAAATATGCCCAATCGTGAAAATTTCCCGGAGGTGTTTAGTCGCCTCAAAACTGTTATGCAGGAGGCGGCACCCTCAATGTTGGTAAAAACTGATACCGCCGATAATTATTATCTGGAAGTACCCAAAACTGACCCAAAGGACAAGGATTTGTTTTTTGGCGCAGTTCAACTCAAGAAAAATTACGTCAGCTACCACCTCGTGCCACTTTATATGTTTCCCGAACTCATACAAGATATGTCCGAGCCGCTCAAGAAGCGGATGCAAGGCAAAGCCTGCTTTAACTTCACCACTCTTGACGAAACACTTCTAACCGAATTAGCCGAATTAACCCGGACGGCACTAAAGCAAGTTCAGCGCGGCTACCCGACTATACAAGCTATGCTATCAAAGAAAAGGTAAAGGTTTGTTAAAAGAATTGGATTTGGAAAAACGTCTGTCACTCAATCGCCCTGAAATGAATTTCGGGCTAAGTGATGGGAAGTTGGTTCAAACCAACTGTAAAAACTTGGCCCTTATTTGAATTAGAATTTATCCCAAGAGGTCTATTGGCGGAGCAATATTTTACAAAGGATGCCACTTCCCCTGTGGGATACTGCTCTGCCAGTTGACTTTTGCCCAACCTCGATTGAGCTAAATTCTCACCGCCTCCCTACTTTTTGTTACTTGATACTTGTTACTTTCTACTTCCGACTTCATACTTTCGACTTTCCCCTCAGTCCTCAGCCCTAAAATTATGCTATACTGGCTAAAATCCGAAAAACGTTTAACAATAAAAAGGTGCGACAACATGCTAAAATTTAACTCGAATCGTTCCCCGGTACTGGCGAAGCGCGGCGCGGTAGCCTCCAGCCAGCCGCTTGCTTCTCAGGCTGGTTTGGCAATGCTCATGCAGGGGGGCAACGCGGCGGATGCGGCGGTAGCGATGGCGGCGGCTTTAAACGTAACTGAACCTTATTCTACCGGGCTAGGTGGCGATTGCTTTGCTCTTTATTACGAGGCTAAAACTGGCAAGATAACCGCTTTGAATGGGTCGGGCCGCTCCCCGATGAAGCTCTCGCTGGATTTGCTGATTCAGCAGGGGCATCAAGCCATTCAACCGACTCATGTGCATAGCGCGACTGTGCCGGGAACGGTGGCGGGCTGGTGCGACTTTATCGAGAAACACGGCTCGCTTTCTATGCCGACTATTCTTGCTCCGGCGATTGCTCTGGCCGAAGAAGGTTTCCCGGTTGCCCCGATTACCGCCCACTTCTGGCAAAAAACGGGTGCGGAAATTCTGGCAAACTCGCCGGGTGGACAGGCTCTTTTAATTGATGGACGCGGGCCGAAAGCCGGAGAAATGTTCTATAACCCCGATTTGGCGAAATCGCTGCGAGTGGTGGCCGAGGGCGGCAAGAAAGCCTTTTACGAAGGCCCAATCGGTCAGGCTATTGTCCGCGCCATCCAGCAAGCCGGGGGCGTGATGACCGAAGAAGATTTGGCGACGCACTTTTCGACCTGGGAAGAGCCAATCAGCACGGTTTACCGGGATATGCGGGTTTGGGAATGTCCCCCCAACGGGCAGGGTTTGGCCGCCCTTATCGGTTTGAATATTCTGGAAAATTTCGATTTATCGCGCCTGGATGCTTTTGGTTACGAACGCTGGCATTTGATGAT
>JBBQGP010000063.1:0-26509 GCA_038323095.1 Chloroflexia bacterium
AGCGCGTCCTGTTCCTGCCTTACTTTTAATATGACCAGCAAACCTTGAGGCGTTTCGATTTGTTCTTCTATATAAAAAAAGTGAGTTTCTTTGACGTACCGCGCCCCTTCGCTATCAAACAACACTTTAATCGTTAAATCACGGCCCTCACGACTGTCTTGATTAAGCTGAAAACCGGGTGGGCGGGCAAAAGTGCTGGAAGTTAGTCCAAACTCAGAAATACGGTCAAGCCGGAAGTTACGCAAATCTTTTCGCAAATGGCAATAGGCCGAAAGGAACCAAATTCCCTCATGGAAAACCAGACCGTAGGGGTCAGCCTCACGTGGTTTGGGTTGCTCACTTTGGCGAGCCTGATAGCAAAAAGAAACGGTTCTGGAATCCAGAATGGCCCGGCGCAATTCTTTCAAAATCGGGTTATCGTCGCCACCCGGTGTGATAAATCTAATGCTGCTCTGGCGTTCGCGCACTTCTTCACGGAGCTTTTGGGGCAGAACGCTTTCCAGCTTACGAGCTGCGGATAAAGCGTTTTGCTGGTATTCAGCATCAAAGTTTTGGGCTACAAAATCGCTACCAAGTAAAAGCACAGTAGCCTCGTCGGTGGTAAAGGTCAGGGGCGGCAAGAAGTAGCCTTCCATCAAGGTATAACCCTGCCCTGGCACAGCCATTAGTGGTACGCCTGCCTCGCTCAAAGCCTGAATATCGCGGTAAATCGTGCGCTTGCTGGTCTCAAACAGGCTTGCTAAATCCTCGGCCCGTTGCCGCCCCTTATTCTGCAATTCCAGCACTATCGCCAGCATCCTGTCAGTTCGATTCATATTCTCAGGTTTGCAATAATTTTTGCCGCCAAATTTCCTCTACTCCCCAACCCTGTTAAGCTGGTTTTGCACCCCTTAGTTTATAGACGGCTGCCCCAACCGCCCAGGCCAGTACCCCAATCAGGGTAATAATTGAAAGCAGAGCGGCAATCGGCACGCCGTTTCCGGCCACACTCGCGACTGTTAGCCCTGTGCCAAGAAAGAAATTCAGGGAGGCCATTACTACCAGAGCAATTGGGCGGGAGTTGCGGGATATTACAAAAGCGGCAATCATTGCCAGCAGCCCCAGCCCGACAATATTTACAAACAAATCAAAGCTGAAAATAGCCCAAATTGTAATCAACAGGGCAATTTGCCCGTAGAAAAGAATTACCACTAACCACAGCAACCATTCAAGCGGCGAGGCGGGCGAACCTGTTACCAGTTTATCCAAAAAATTCTGGTTTGGCGTTGTAGCCGCAGCCTGAACCCACACCAACACTACTATTTTCAAGAACATTTCTTCCTAATCGAATAAATGGCTAATTTTTACCTTGAAGCCAGGAATAAGTTTTTTCAAGGTTAATAATTTCGGTAGACATAAGCTTATTTCCTGACTAGCGGTTTAAGTGGCGGTCTTTGCGCCACTGGAAAATGAAGGTCAGCACCAGACAGGCCAGTATTATAAGGCCGAGGGCGGCCCATTGCCAGATTACGTTTACGTTAAATTCGGGGGTGCGGGTCGGTATCAAATACCAATCGGGCGCGTCATATTTGATGCCACCGTTAAAAAGGCGTTCGATGGCGGCGGCTTGCTCAGGTGGCGGGCCATTAAAACTAATGCGCGGCGGAGTAACACTTTCCAGATTTGCCAGCGTCCCGGTAGCGTAGTAACCCCAGCGCGAAACTATCGCCTGAGACAAAAACTGCCCGATTACGCCCAATTTATCCAGCGAAACCAATGCCCCGCTAAAAATAATTTGGGGGATAAGGGCGACGGGGACAAAGCTGGTAGCCCGGTCACTATTGCTGGTTACTGCGCTGATGAGCAGCCCCAGAGCTACGCCTCCTAGCGCAGTCAGCAGTAGGGTAAGATACACATAGAACAGGGTTTCGGGCGAACCGCCGCCTACTCCTAGTCCAACCCCGACTATCAAAAGCAGCAATAATACCTGAATTACGACCAGTCCGGCTTGCACCGCTAATTTTGAGAATATATACGGGCCAAGCTTGAGACCGATTCGTCGCTCTCGTCGGTAAATTGGGCTTTCCTTGACGATTTCGCGGGCGGCATTGCTTGTGCCGAACCAGACCGCCACGATTACAATCAGGGCAATCAAAGTTTTAGCCTTAACAAAATCACCATTGGTCGCATCGAAATCGCTTCGCCGGAAAACAATCACCATTAGTAAAGCAATAAGGGGAGCTTGCAACAGTAAGATTGCTAAATATTTGCGGTCACTTATCATTGTTTCAAAATAGCGGGCGGTTAGCAAAAAGAACTGGCGCAGAGCGGAAGTACGGACTTTTGGACGGCGGAAAGTGACCATCGGCCCGGCAGAAGCAGCAGGCGGGGCGGCAGGGTTCGCGCCGTTGTTCAAATTTACCCCGAATTGGGCGGCCTGGGTGGAAACCGCGTTGAGGCGGGCCAATACGTTTGGGCTGTAGTAGGGCGAGGCTTTGAAGGCAGCCGCCCATTCTTCCGCGCTTTTTTCAGTATCCAGCTTGATATAAATGTCGGAAAAGCGGCTGACCCCAAAATATTCAAGAGCCTGAGCGGGCGCACCGAAAAAAGCCAGATGCCCGCCACGTGCCAGAAACAGCACCCGGTCACACAGCTCGACGTTTTGGGTGGCGTGAGTAATCAAAACAACGGTACGGCCCTGGTCGGCCAGTTTGCGTAAAAGCTGCATCATGCGCCCTTCCAAACCGGGGTCAAGGCCGGAAGTCGGCTCATCCAGAAAAAACAGGCTCGGTTTGGAAATTAGCTCCGCCCCAATGCTCACCCGCTTGCGTTGTCCCCCGCTCAACTGGTGAATCGGGGTATCGCGGCGGCTAGTCAAATCCAAATCGTCCATTACTTCATCCAAACGGGCCTGAATTTCGGGCTGGGTGGTATCCTGCGGCAAGCGTAGACGGGCCGCATATTGCAAGGCCCGGTAAACTGTCAGTTCGGTGGGGACAATATCGTCTTGCGGCACGTAACCAATCGCCGAGCTATAAGCTTCCATCTGGGAGTAATAATCGCTGCGGTTGTAAAGCACCGCCCCGGCAGTAGCCGGACGCACTCCACTAATCGCGTCCATCAGAGTAGATTTGCCCGCCCCGCTTCCGCCGACGATAGCCACAAATTCGCGCGGCAAAATAGTAAAGCTCAAATTTTGCAATACATACTGCTGATTGGGCAATTGTTTGCTAATACCGAGCGCATCCACCCGTACACTGTCATCGCCCTGCGCTTTGTACAAAAACCCCTGACTGAACATAAAGCGATACGGGCCAACCGCGATGACATCGCCGTCATTCAAGGGGGTTGGTACTTCACTAATTCTCGCCCCGTTCAGGTAAGTGCTATTGGTGCTGCGAACATCGCTTACCGAAAATTGCCCGTTTTGGTTGATTATCTGGCAATGGCGGCGGGAAACCTGGGGACTGTCCAGCAAAATATCGTTCATACCCGATTCGCGGCCAAGCACCGTTAGCGGGCGCGGACGCAAGTCGATTGCTTCGGGTATACTATCAGTAGTGGGCGATTCGGTAGCCTGGGCCGCGAAATTATTGCGGGCTTCCGCCGCGTCCACCATCACCGTAGCTTTGGCGGGGGGCGGCAAGGGATTAGCCTTAGAAGAAGCCGAAGCAGGTGCATCATAAAAAGCCATCCGCACCAGCCCAATCGTAATAACGTCATTATTTTTAAGGATAATACGCTTTACTAGCTGGTCATTTACATAAAAGCCGTTCGCACTACCTGCGTCCACCGCCACATAGCTATTAGCTTCGCGCACAATTTCAAGGTGGCGGCGACTGGTTTGCGGGTCGGCAATTACAATATCGTTGTTAATCCCCCGCCCCAAAGCGGTCACGCGCTGCTCAAGGGCATATTCGCGGCCTTGCTGGTCGCCGGATAGCATAAAAAGGCGACCAATCGTCGCCGTTCCACCATTCCCGGTTGCCATTTTTTGCTCACTCAAAATAACCTCTTTTTAACGTAAAAAGCGTTGGTTAAAGCTTGTTTTTGTCTATCCGAATAATCGTAGTTGGAGCATCGCCGGGGTCATATTCGGGTTCGGCGGCTTTGGGTTTGATAGTACTATCGTCTTTCTCGGCTGGCTTATCTTTAGCATCCTTATCGACGGGCGATTGTTGCCAATTTTGATAACTGGACGCTACCTGCGTGGCCTCGCTATCGGGCTGGGCTGGTGGCTGGTAAGGCTGGTTCTGATTATACTGCGGATTATTATTATTATACTGGGGATATTGCTGACCCTGATTATATTGAGGCTGGTTGTAATAATTATTGTAGGGCGGCTGGGCGGGACCTGGTATGTTGCCAACAATGGTGGCATCTTCATCATCTTCGGCGGGCGCGGGCTGGTTGTAGCCCTGATAAGGCTGGTTGTAAGAAGCCTGATTGTATTGGGACTGAGGCTGGTTGCTACCCTGAGTATATTGGGGTTGATTATAGGTTGGGGGCTGGGCATAAGCCGGGTTAGTTCCCCAACCGCCTACCGGCTCGATTTTGTTACTTTCGTTGGTGCTAACCTGTTCCGAAAAATTATCAGGGCTAACATAATTTACGGTTGGCAACACCTCCTTAACATCTACTTCGGACGCGCCCGCCGTCGGTTTGCGAAGGCTGGAATAATTGGCATCAAAAACGGTAGCCTCGGAATCGGGGGCAGGGGCAGGGCTGACGGTTGGCGCGGCGGTAGAAGCAAAACCACTCTCTGCCGGGCTGTTTTCCCCGGTCAAGCGGTTAGGAATAAAACTGCCGGGCGCGATTGCGCTACTTGCCGTAAAGCTGGTTTCGGTAGCAGGTGATACCATCGGCTTAACCGAATCGGCGGCTTCTTCAACTGACGGGGCAGATGGCGCGGCAGAGTTAGCCGGAGCGGGTTTACTAACAGCCGAAGTTGCAGCAGGAGCGGCGGGCCGGGCGGGAGCCTGGGTTGTGTCTACATATCCCAAAACGTTTTGGCCGATACGAATAATATCGCGGTTTTGCAAGGTATAAGGTTCGCCCGGCTCTAGTGAATTATCCCGGATTTGTACCGGGTTTTCGCTACCCAAATCGATAACAGTTAAATTGCCGCCAACCTGTTTGATAACGGCGTGATAGCGCGAAACATAAGGGTCATCCAGAGCAATATCGTTGTCATCGCTTCGGCCAATCGTGGTAATGGCACTTTGCAAATCGTAGCGTTTGCCGATTTCCGGGCCACGCTGCACAATTAGAAATGTGGGCATAAATTTTTCTCCTTAGTGTTTCTCTTAGCCTTTTAAAGCCTTTTCCTTACCATTATTCGTACCAATTATTAAGCCAGACTTTTCGTTATCGCTCATTTGCTGGTCAAAGGTACTACCGAAAGATTCCGAAACATTGCAAAAGAAGGCGGACCGGGTTGGGCTAAATCGAACCGTCCAGCGATAAAACCTAGTTTGCCACCAGGCCGGGCTTCTTTCAGGGCCACACTCTGTAAAAGCGTTTCACCTGCCCGTAGCCTGATATACGTGGCGGTAGCTTCCAGACTAAGACGCGGACGCGCTTTAAGGGCGGCATCCTGCGTCCAGTTTATCACAGGCTGCCAATCTGAGCCAACCTTGCGTAAAAGGGCGTAGTAATTGCCCGAAACCAGAAAAGCGTAATAACTTTGGGGGCTTTGCTGCCAGAAAGCCAGCCCATAACAAATGCTTGCATCGTTTTGCAAGGGCGCAGCCTCGAAGTCGGCCCGGAATTCGTCATAGCTACGGTTCAGGTATGCGCTCCAACTAAGCGTCCCCGGCTCGGCTACCGGGATAAAATAGCCGCTCATGCCTTCGGGTAATTTGCCATAGTAGCCCAAAACATTATCGGGTAAGCCGGTACTGTTTGCCCCAAAATTGTCCTCAAAGCCTGGCCCGGCAGGAAGTGCGCCCAAAAGTTCTACCGGGCCACGCCGGGCTGCTTCTACCGAACCCAGCTTTACCCGTCCATAGCCCGTTGACATGTCGCGCAAAGCCGTTGGGTCGCCCAATTTCACAGCGTTGCGGGCGAGATAGCCCGCTATCTGGTCGGCGGTCAAATTTGGTCCGGCACTCCATAATAAAGCGGCAGTGCCGGAAACCTGAGGGGCGGAAGCACTGGTGCCAAGAAAAATTGTGTCTGGCCCATAAGCTCGGCTGTGTATCTGACTTGGCCCCATTATTTCAGGTTTGGCCCGCCCGTCCTGGGTTGGCCCACGCGAACTATAATCTTCTACTTTGTCGTTATGCCAATCCACCGCGCCGACACTGATTACGCCCCGCGCATCGCCCGGCGTAGCCACGCTTCCATCGGCTGTACTAAACTCTACAGTAGCATTATAAGCAAAAATATGCAGTCGTAAAGGGGTTGGGGGAGCTTTACCCAACATTCGCACCTGTACATAAAAATTCTGGCCGGTTTGAGCCTTGAACGGAACAAGCTCGGTAGGTGGTTTGGGGCTATTACCGCCTTGCTCGTTGCGCGAACTGCCGATTAGCTGCCCGGCCTCGTCGTATAAATACAAATCAAGGTTAGTTTGGGGATGTTCCCAATTTTCATCCCAGCGCAAGGCCACCCACGGATTGCTACTTTCGGCAGTAAGTTTTAGGGAAGTTTGGTTATTCGGGCCGAAACGCTGCAAACTTTTGGTATCCGGGTTAAGCATCGCGGCATGGTGCGAACGGGCGAAATTACCCACCGAAACAATCGGTAAAGCTCCCTGCTGCCGCGCCCGGTCTAGTTGCTGCGACATTTTGGCCGAGCCGTCGCCGGGAAAAAGCCCGGCCCAACCCAGCGATACCTGAATAACTTGTACCCGGTTTTCCAAAAGCCAGTCTACCGCCTGAGCAAATCCAATTTCGTCTTCGATAGCGGCCATTAGCAAGCTTGCTTCGGGGGCGAGGCTATGTACAATTTCGGCGACGGCTATCCCGTGTAGGTCCTTGCCTTCGCCTTTATCGACCAGATACGAGCGGAAAAGCACCTGTCCGGCGGGCGGCAGCAAATCGCCAAGCGTATTCCGAAAATTCTTGAAGCCGCCATCAATTATGCCGACCTTGATACCCTGTCCCTTGAAATTGGCCGCCTGCCATTTATCCGCCCCGATAACTTTTACCCCTTCGTTGACGGCACTATCCGCAACGGGCGTAGGCGGAGTAAGATAATCCAGAGCCGGGCCGAGCAGAACTCGCACTTCGCGGACTTCCCTGAGAGCGGCCAATTCTTGCCAGAAATCGCGCTTTTCGATTGTGCCGATGTAATCGGTAAGTTGGGTAATCTTGATGGTTACGGCCACTTCGTTTTCGTGGGTTTGATAGATTTCCGCGCCCATCTTCTGTAACTGGTCAGAAACGGCGGGCAGGGCTTGAGCATTGCTCAGGGTCAGGGCAAACCGAATGTTATCCTGGTCGTCCAGCAAGCCGCGTTCACGGGCATAATTGCGGGCTTCCTGAATTCCGCCGCTTTTGTAACTAAAAAGTAAATCGCGCAAAAGAGTATCAACTTTGGCGGCCTGACCTGGGTCATAAGCGGGGGTGGGGCTGGGAACAGCAGTTTTATTTGGGCCACAGGCTGATAGCAACAGGCTAAGTAGCAGCACCATCCCGACCAGCCCGTTAAGTTTTAGACCCCGCGTTTTCGTCATTTTGGATTGATAAATAAAATTAGGGTTGTGCCGTTCGCCTGAAAAGTAACCCGACTTTCGCTGGCGAAACTTTCGGTAGTCTTGAGGTTCAAAGTAACATTATCTTTTACAGTTGAGGATTGAATAAGTACACTGTAAGTATCAGGAGCGGAAAGTGGCCCTTCAAAAACAGGATTATTAGTTTGATTATTAGTTTGAAGCGAGGAGAGTTTAATTGGATTAGTGGCAGTGGTTGGCATTAGCTCAACACTATAAGTTTCTTTGGGCCAGTTTCCTTTTAACTCAATTCTGATTTTGCTAACCTGAGAAAGGGTTAGCGGAAAAGGCCGCTCACTGGTGGCGACGACGGGAACTTGCGAAGTAGCGGCATTATTGGACGGAGCGGAAGTAACGGTAGGTGGCACGGGGGCGGCGGTGGCGATTTGCGGAGTAGTCCCAGTTCCAGTTCCAGCTACTAAAGTAGTTGAAGTTGGGGTAGCATTATCTGCAATATTATTTAACAGGAAATAAATTCCTGCGCCGCCAACTAGCAGCACAATAAGCAACAGACTGGCAAGTAATCCGGCGTTACTTTTTTTAGGCGGGGCAGGATGAGGATTTGCCACGAATTTTTGGGTAGTGGGCTGTGGACTAACTGCTGTTATGGGGCGGGTTGGTTTGGTTGCCCCATTCACGGCTTGAACATAGGTAATATCGTTTTCTTCTTCGGCTTGTTTGGGCGGGTTTTCGAGCTTTACCCGGTCAGTCGGCGGGTCATACATATTAAAGGTTGGGTCGGTAGCCTGACGGCTGGGCGGTGGCGGATAATAGGCGGCACGAGTGTTCAAAATTGGGGGAATAGTATTGCCTAATTCGGTGATACCAATTAGCATAACGCTAATATTATCTACACCGCCGCGCTCGTTCGCCAGATTTACCAGCTTTTGAGCGGCATCTTTCAAATTGGGCGAAGTCGCCACGATTGAGCCAAGTTCCTGCTCCTTGACCGCCCCATGCAAGCCATCCGAACATAGCAAAATCACGTCGTGGGTCTGTAATTCGTGTTCAAAGAAATCAGGTTCAACTTCTTCGATATTGCCGATGGCACGGGTAATGACGTTACGAATATTGCTTTGCTCGGCCTGTTCGGGGGTTAGTGCGCCAATGTCAATCTGGTCCTGGACAAGCGAATGGTCGTGGGTGACGCGGGCGGGCAAGCCTTGCCGGATAAGATAAGTCCGGCTATCACCAACGTTGCCGACAATTACGCGATTGCCAATAACCAGAGCCAACGTCAGGGTTGTTCCCATTTTGCCGCGTCCTCTAGTTGTACCTTCTTGATAAACCTGAAGATTGGCTTCGTGGACAGCGTTATATAGATTTTGGTAAACGTCTCCAGTATCGGGGGCATTATAATAGTGGTCAAATAGAATATTAATCGCCAATTCGCTGGCAACTTCGCCACTGGCATGACCACCCATACCGTCGGCTACCGCAAAAAGGTAGCCGCGTTCGTTGAGTTTATCCGCACCAAATTTGCGCCCGCTTTTAAAAATCAGGTCGCCCAAAAAATCTTCGTTATGAGTGCGTTTGCGCCCGACATCGGTTATAGCGACTGGATCTAACTTTAGCAAAGCGTCCCTCTTACCAATTCAATTATTAAAGCCATCAGGCCGGATTTGAATTACCAAACTACAACTTGGCTACTCGCTGCCAGAAGCCACCGACGGGGCGGCAAAGCTGGACTTTTCTACTTCTGTGCCGGAAACGGCGGGCGGTGGTGGCGGCGGATTTGTCCCGCTTTGCCCTCGCGGAACAGTAGCGGTTGGCAGGGCCACGACGGTTTCGGCGGGTGCGGTGATTGCGGCGTTATTAGAAGTAGCAGTGCTGGACTTGGTACTTTGCCCGGCGTTACTAATAACCAGCCCAATTATTCCAGCCAGCACTATTAATACTAAGGCAATACCCCCAATTAGCGGCCCGCTTACTTTAGATTTGGGTTTTTGAACCTGCGCCGCCGGATTAGCCGGGTAGATGGGTTGGGCCGGGTACGCCTGCGGCTGGTACTGTTGCTGCGGCTGTGGCTGGTACTGCGGCTGCGGCTGCGATGGCTGAAATTGTTGCGGTTGGTACTGCTGCGGTGGTTGAGCCGGGTACGGGTTAGGCTGCACCGGGTAATTAGGCTGAACTGGCACAGGCTGCATTTGAACAGCAATACTGGTTGTGCCAAAACGAATTAAATCGCCCGGTTTGATAGGCTGCGGCTGGTTGGGAATAAGTTGTTGCCCGTTCAAACTGCTACCATTGGCCGAACCCAAATCGGTCACATAATCTTGACCGTTACGGGATTCGATTTGCAGATGCCGCCGCGATATTTGCGGGTCGCCCAACAAAATTTCACAGCCCGCCTGCCTTCCAATTACTAACAGGGGACGGTCAATCATGAATACTTTGCCGGTATCCGGGCCGGTTTGTATTACCAATTGCATAAGCTAAATCCGAAGTTCTCCGCGCCAATTGCGCTTGATTGTGTTTTGAATAAAAGTTTCGCCCTACCACTTCAAACCGGGTCGCTTGTTCTGTCAGGGCTTGTACTAAATGCAACAATAGTAATGCCCTAAACTCAACACTTGTACTGCTCGTAAGGCTATTTTAAGGTAAATTATTCATAAAAGCAAGCCTTACTTTAGCCTTTCGTCCAACCAAGTTTATCGACCAGAAAAGCGCGGGCAAGTATTTGGGCGGCTTGACCATTGGGCGAGGCGGCGTAGATAGTGTTATTGGAGTAATAGGCCAGCATTTTGCCATCGGGCGACCAGCTATAGAAGCGGGGCTTGAAGCCATAGTAAGGCGTATAGTCGAGCGGCAAGCTGCGAAGTTCGCCATTGACCAATTGCAGGCTCAACAAGCGGCCCGCCAAATCGCTGCCGCCTGGAGCAGCCGTCCGATTATCGTAGCGGGCGTAATAAGCGGCATAAGTGCCGTCGGGCGAAAGTTGCGGCCCGCCCCCAATCCCGTATTGTCGCCAAAGACTGCGGCTCAGGCTGTAGGCTTGTATATCGGTGTTCTGGGAATAGCTGGCGACTACCACCATTAAATTATTGCTATCGTTTGTCCAGCCCACCACGCGGGCAATTACGCCACTGGTCGGTACTTCCCGGATTTGGCCGTTAGCAGGTGATACCAGCCAGACCAGAAAACGGGAGTAGCCCGCCAACCCGGTCAGGGCGATGGTTTGGCCGTTGGGCGACCAGGCCAAACCTTTGCCGAGTGAGGCATAATTGGGGTTGACCTGGCCGAGCTGCGCCACCAGGCGCGGGTTTATCGGGTGGGTATCGACGGGAGCTAACCATAGCTCATAATTAACGTTATCCAGTTTGTAGGCCAGTTGGCGGCTATCGGGTGACCAGACAACCGAGGTAGGTAAGGCTTGCGTTACCAGCCGGGGAGCCGCCGAAGTGCTGTCGGGTACGTCGGTATTCAGGACGTACAAGCCGGGCTTCAGATTAGCGTCGCCTTTGAGTACCTGAAAAGCGATTTGCCGTCCGTCCGGCGACCAGGCTACTACGTTAGATAAATCGTCTGGCTCACCCGTACCTTCGCTGAGTTTACGTTTTTGCTTGCCATCCAGTGAACTAAGATAAAGCGTGGCGTTATACTTGTCGCCTACTTCCAGATAAACCATACGGTCACTGCGGGGCGAAAGAGTGAAATCCAGCACTTTAAAAAGGCCACTTGAAATAACGGTGCGTTCCTGCGTTTTCAAATCATTGACGATTAGCTGACGCTGGCCTAGCCCACTCACATATACCAGTTTGCCTTCGGCCTGATTTTTACTGCTCAAAGCTGTTCCGGCGGGCGTAGGCGTTAAATTGGGCGTAGTTTCGAGGCCACAGCAAACCGGGGTGAAAAAGGAATTGCCCGGCCCGGCCAGTGGCGTGGTATTTTTGTTGATTGTATCCAGCATTTCCAGCGTTTCATCAAAAAAATCGTAAATATAAAGATTGGCCTGCGCCAGCAAATCATTGCGTCCGGCTGCCGCCCGGTCATAAATCAAGCGACGGCTATCGGCCAGCCAGGTCACGTTTAGAACCGAGTCCTTATCCTGTCCCAAAGTAGCCGAACCAACCGGGAAAGTTTGGCGGTTGGCGTTTTCGGCTTCAACTACGGTAATGGTTGCGCTACCGTCGGCGTAGGCAATCCGACGGCTATTGGGCGACCAAACCGGGCCAACATACAAGCGCGAGGCCGGGTTAAAGTAATCGGCGTAGGCCCAGATAAGCCCGGTTAAGTCGCGGGCCGAGCCGTTGTAATCGGTCAGGCGACGGGCTTGCGTGCCTTCGATGGGCAAGCGGTAAAGCGAAACTTTGTCGCGGGTGGTATCTGTGGCGGTAAAAGCCAGCGACACGCCATCCGGCGACCAGGCCACGTGCAGAATATCCAAATCACCCAACTTGGCCTTATCCGAAATTGAAACCCGGTCACTGCCATCGGGATTGGTTAGCCAGAGGCTACGCTTTTGGTTCAAATCGTTGTTTCCAGCGACATAGGCAATCTTTTTGCCGTCCGGCGACCACCTACCCTCGACGGCGTTATCTGCCACCAGCGCGACGGGTGTACCGCCCTTTACGCCCGCGCTACCGTCAGCAGGGGCGAGGTAAAGCCCCCCCTTAAAACGGGCAGTGCTGGTATTGGCGGGTTGCGGGGTTGGGGCAAGGCCATTAGGGTTAGCCTCGGTAGGAATAGCAGTTGGCGTGGCAGTAGCGAGGCCAATCGGCAAAGCCCGCATAAAAAGCAGGCGTGTGCCGTCCGGCGACCATTGCGGGTTAAAGCCGTCGCTGGCAATTAGTTTGTGGTTTTTGCCGTCGTTGTCAATCGTGGCTATCCGGCGGCTGCGGTTGTAATCGCCGTTGGCCTGGTCGCCTTCTACTTCGGTGAAAGCAATCTTTTTGCCGTCAGGGGACCAGACCGAACCGTATTCGGCGGCGGCACTTTCGGTCAAACGTTGCAAATTCTTGCCACTTTGGTCGCTGGTATACAAATCAGGCCAGCCGTCACGGTTGCTCAAAAACAAAACCCGTTCCCGGCTTTGCTCTTTGGGCGGAGCGGTTGGGCTGGGTGCATCCCCGCAGGCCGAAAGCAGCAGAAGTGACAAGTAACAGGTAACAAGTAACAAGTAACAGGGAACGGGTAAAAACCGCTTGCGGTTGGATTGCTTATTTAGTTGTTTAGTAAAGACAAATAAATAGAAATAATTGCTGTTGTTTTTTTTCACTGATGTGCTGCCTCCTTCCTGTGGCTATTATACCTTTTAGAAGGAGGCTTTGTCACTTTAGGACGGGGATTACTTTGCTGTCGAGGTGCAAATCAGGTGATTGCGTAGGCTACCAGAACTTGCCCTGATTTGCGGGCCGTTAGTAAAGCCGATAACTTTCAGCCCGGTAAGGGTATTGTCGCCGCCCAGCATCAGACCAGGGCCGGGCCGTCCGTTGCCGTTAATCGTAATTTTGGACAGGCAGCTACCCAAAATATTTACGCCCGGTTTTAGCGGCGGCAAGCTTCCGCCCGTTAGCTTGACTTCGGTCACGCCCGGCTTGAAAGTAATAATTTCGCCCGAAATAGCTTTACTTATAATGTAGGAAAGAGTTGTAGGGGTGTCAGCTTGCCCGTTATCATTAGTCAGGCCCACCTGTAAATTAAGAGGGATAGTGATAGAAACTGTTTTAACATCGCTATTTGTACCATCGCTGGCGGTTATAGTCAGCGTAGCACTTCTGGCAAAGCCGTTGTAAACCACTGAATTAGCTACCGTCAGAGCGTCATTTAGCAAATAGACTGGGCCAGAAAGCGTAACGTTAGATGTACCGCTCCCGCTAACTGTTACACCAGCGTAATTTGGGATGGTAAGCGTTCCCTGATTAACCTGCAAAGTCAGGGTCAGGCTACCCGAATCGGCATCCAGCACCCCTAACCCGGCTATCGCCAGATTTTGCCCATCGGCTACGGTTTGAGCGGGAAGGCTGGTGTTAGTGATGACCGAAGCTTTACCAAATTTAATACTAGCCTGTGCCGATGATGTATCATCCCCGAAGAAAAGGAAATCCGGAGTTTTGTAGACGGCGTTACCATTACCGCTATAGCCGCTATAATCCCGCAGATTCCCGCTTAAAATCGAAGTGCCATTAGCGGTTAGATAATAATTGCTACCAAAAATTGTTAATTCATAATTGGTAATGGCAGTAGTAGTGTTAAAGCTAATTTCCTCATTGTGCTTGAAATAGCCGCCTGGGTCGCTATTGTCACTTTGCGCCCAAATTTTGTCTGTCCAAAAACCAAGCTCAATCCCGATTTTGTCGCTGCTAAGGGCAATTATGCTAAATCCGGCCCGGTCATTATTATTATGGGTTTCGGATAAAACCTGTACAGTAAAATGAACACTATAACCAGCGGTATGGTCAAGATTGAGCGGGGAAGTGCCAAAACCGGGAATTACGATGGGATAACCCGCCGAAATACTTGAGTTAGCGGTAGTATCGAATGTGGATACACCAGAAGGTGCGTCTATACTGCGGACAGCAGAACCGGGCGGAAAGTATTTTAAGCCTTGCTGCTCTGGATAAGTGCCGAGCTTCCCATCATAAAAAATAGTGGTTTTGCCGACGATTGGAGCAATCCCGCTCGCTGTCGGCGCAGAATAATTAACCTTAAAATTGCTCAGACGGCCCGAAATTACTCCAAGCAGTACCATTAAAGCGATTAGCGTACTGAATTTTTGTCCCATTGTCTTTTAATTGGCTCGATTATAGTTTAAATTTCGCAGGTAAATTTTGCTACCGTTTTGTGATACCCCTAAACTGTCTATAGCCTGAAAATTATCAGGCTCGCATCTGGGTGAGAGCCTCGGACATGATGCGCGAAAGCTGCTGGATTTGCTTGGCGGTTTGAGGCGCGGCTACTCCCTCGCTGCTGCCCTTTTCGCCAATCAGCAACAAAGCTTCTTTAGCATCGGCCCGGTTTTTCTTGATAATCTCAATACCCAAAAAGGTTTTGCTTGTTCCCTGCACGATACGCCGCCAGTAAATTACGTGGTCGGCCAGCACTTCCATAGGCGAAGAGGTGTAATCAAAAGCCTTGACCGCTTCTTCGATTGCCAGTACAAAATCGTATAATTCTTCGGCTCGAAAATAAACTGTTCCGGCAATCACCCGATTTTTAGCATCAGGTGCGCTGCTGTAAATTTCGCAAATTTTGTTACCCCGCGCCGATTCGTAATAAACCGAGATTTTCAGGGTTTTACGGTTTACGTCGTCCACCAGCGATTTTTTGTAAAGATAAAGGGTTTTGTCCGAAGGCGGAGTCGGCTTTGGTTCTTCGCGGGCAGTGGTGGTGCGGCTACGGGCAGCAGTATCGCGCCCGCTTTTGCGGAGATTCTCCCAAATTCCCTCAAACGGATTGTTCGGGCCAGAGCCAGAAGAAGCCGATGACGAAGGACGCGACCCGGCGTAATTCGTATAGCCGGAATTCGGGCGTGTTCCGGCATAGCCAGTATAGCCGGAAGAACTCGAATTGCTGGCGCGGGAAGAAGTCGAAGCTTCGCGGGCCAGTTGCTCGTCTACTTTGCGTCGTTCGGATGCATCTTTCAACATATCGTAAGCCCGGTTAATGTCGCGCATTCTAGCGGCGGCATCAGGAGCTTTGTTAATATCGGGATGGTATTTTTTGCTCATAAAACGGTAGGCGTTGGTAATAAACTCCTGGTCAGCCGCCTGGTCTACGTTCAAAACTTTGTAAGGATTAAAATCCATTTTCTCTGGCTCTTTCGTTTAAAAATTCCGGCCCGGTTAATCATAACCCGGTACTGATTATACCTTTAAAAATATAAATCCGCTAATTTATACGAGCTTTGCCCCAAAACTGTTTCAAATTTCGAGGTCGCGTCCTACTTGCCAGACTCAACAAAAGCCGCTAAAATAATATGAGTAGTTCGGTTAATTTCCCTGGTTAAAAAATAATAAATGATGTAATGGGTTTAGTTTGCTTCAAGGTAAAGGAGTCAGGCTATGACTACCCCCGTTGTACCGCCGCCGCCGCCACCGCCGGAAAAGGGCTGGTTTCAGCGTTTTAGCGTTGGGACGTTCGTTTTTATAATTTTTATGTTGCTGGTTGGTTCAGGTATTTTTCTGACTAAAGTGACCAATTTTAGTCTGGCAAGTAGCCCCAGCCCGACGGTCTTGGCTAATCGCCTCCCGACGGCTTCGGCGACGACCACGTTGCGCCCTACCTCTACGCCTTTGCCCATCCCTACCGCAACGGTTGACCCCAGTATTAAAGTTTACATAACTGGAGAAGTCCAGAAGCCGGGCGTTTATGAGATGATGCCGGGAGACAGGATTAACGACGTTATCAAATTGGCCGGAGGCGAAACCGAATTCGCCGATTTGAGCCAACTCGAATTGGCTTTGCGGGTGCAAGATGAAATGCACATTGTTATACCGTCCCGTCCGCCTACGCCCGATGCTTCGGCTACTTCGAGTGAGGCGACGCTAACTCCGCACACCACGACCACAACTTCGCCTGTGGGCGGGATAACCGTGCCTGTTCGCCGAACCGTTGCGCCTTCTGGCGGACAGAAGCAGCCCGCGCCTGCTCCTGTCCGCCCAACGGTTGCCCCTGCTCCTGCCCGCACGACGGTTGCTCCTGCTCCGGCAAAACCGGCGGGCAAGGTTAATCTGAACACGAGCAATCAAGCCGATTTGGAAAGTTTACCTGGCATCGGCCCGGTGCTGGCCCAACGCATCATAGAATACCGCACCAAAAACGGCCCGTTCAAAACCCTGAACGATGTAGTAAAGGTGCAAGGCGTTTCCAAGAACACTGTCGAAAAGTTCAAAGATTTGGTAGAGCTTTAGGAGTTGTTAGTTGTTAGAACATTCTGGTTCAATCCGAGCCTTATTCCTACAGGTAGGGTGTATTAGAATTGAAAATTAAAAACCCAGTTGTACTGCGAGATAACCCGAAGGAAGGTTATCTAGGCTTTGTTCGCTCGATAGCTTACAGCCCGGATGGAACTTTACTTGCTGGCGGCAACGATGGAGGTTTCATTGGACTATGGAACGTAGCAACCAAAGAGATAATAACTACTATAAGGTGCGACTACGACGCGATTAACTCACTAAGTTTTAGCCACGACGGTCAAATTTTGGCAGCAAGCAGCTCTGGGCGTATAGGACGTTATACAGCAAATATTTCGATGTGGAAGCCTTTGACTGGCCGTATTGTTAGAAATTTTATGGATATAGGAGTACAGGTTTATCAGATTGCTTTCAGCTCTGATGATAAGTTATTAGCTTTTGCGAACAATGATTTTTCTATAAAAATATGGGATTTAGAAAATGGTCAGATTTTCAAAAGGTTTGCAGGCTATACAGAAAGTATTTATTGCTTAGACTTCAGCCCCGATAATAGTCTTTTAGTAGGAGCCGGAGAAAATGTAATTATTTTATGGGATGTGGCAAGTGGACAAGAAATTAGAAGGTTTTCAAGCAATTTAAATGTATATGGATTTGTAAAATTTAGCCCTGATGGTACAGTTATAACTGCTGGCTACGATAATGGTACTATTAAGTTTTGGCGGGTAACGGATGGGCAAGAAATCAAAACGATGTTTGTTGGTGATGATTTTACTGGTTTTGCAGCGTTTACTTCTGATTGGAAAATAGTGGCTATAAGTGATAAAAAAAGGGTTCTACATTTTTGGGATGTTGAAAGTGAAACTCAAATAGCTTCAGTTTTAGAGGACTCCGCTTATAGTGGTCAATATAAAGATATGTGGCGGCCAACGGCATTAACTTTCAGTCCTGACAATCAATCTTTAGCCGCCGGAATTACTAAAGACAGGATCAAGATATATCATTGGAGAAATAATAGTATTTTTACCTGGCTTCGGAAAAGGCTTTAATCTATCGCAAAATAATGGTTTTTGGGTAAAGCAAAAGCCCGGCTGTGATACCGGGCGTTTTTGCAGACAAGAAGACAAGGATAGTAGTAAATTGTAAAGATTGCGATGGATGCGAAGTTATCAGGTTTGTACTTGACGGTTATCTCTGGTGACGTTATTAAATCAGTGTTTGATTTAGAGTTAAGCGTAATGTTAGAACTGTGCAATATTAGAGTAAGAACTAATCAGAAATGGCGAGTCCTAGTGGTAAGACGGGAGAGATAACGGGTTAAGACTGTAACGAATGTTAGTGCTTTGTGGCTACGACGTAATTGCTTTATCTGAATGAATAATAGCATTGCCGGTGTGAGGAAGGCGTGAAGATGCTATGAGGGTAATATGAAAAATTTTTATTGCAAAAATATTGCACACATCTCCCTCAAGGCAAAGAGCTTGCACCCAATCCCAAAGTGATTTAATATTAGCCTATCCATAAGCTTATCCAGCTTTTTAGAGTTAAAGTTTAAAAAATTAAAAAATTAAAAGGACTATCGAAAAAATGTCAATTGAAATAAATCGCGGCGGCAATGGCGAGGCGGTAGCTGGGCCTGGGCCGATTAAATTTCCCGGCTTTATAATGACCGAAGCTCCGGCCTATGATGATATGACGCGCTGTATCCACTGCGGATTGTGCTTGCAGCAATGCCCCACCTACCGGGAAACCGGGAATGAAACTGAATCACCACGCGGGCGGCTTTACCTGATGCGGGCCTTTGCCGAGGGCCGGGTCGAAGCGGATAGCCCCAGCTTGCACCAGCATTTGGATTTGTGCTTGCAATGCCGGGCTTGCGAAACGGCTTGCCCTAGCGGAGTGCGCTACGGTCATTTAATCGAAAAAACGCTGGATGAATTAAGCCACCGACCCGAAGCTCAGGCTAAAATGAACCGCACCGAGAAAATCTTGCGCTTTCTAGTATTTCGCCAGCTTTTTCCCTATCCCGAACGCTTGCGCCTTTTTGGGGTAGCGACCCGTTTTTACCAGCAAAGCGGTTTGCAAAAACTTAGCCGCAAATTGGAAATCTTAAAAGCTCCTATTTTCAAAAAAATTGGTCTGGAACGGCTGGCCGATTTGGAAGAATTGATGCCGCCTATCAGTAACCCGATTTTTGCCCCGCCCACCGGAGGTAGCGTCGCAGCCCGCACCGAAAAGAAATACCGGGTGGCCCTGTTTAGTGGCTGCATTATGAGCATTGCGTTTGCCCGTGTGAATGAAGCGACGGCGCGAGTTTTGGCTTATAACAATTGTGAGGTAGTCGTGCCGGATACTCAGATTTGCTGCGGTGCGCTCCACGTCCATAATGGCGACAGGGATTATGGCAAGGAAATGGCTCGTCGCAATATCGAAGCCTTCGAGGAAGCCGAAAAGCAGGGCGGCAAGTTCGACTCGATTATCATCAACGCGGCGGGTTGCGGCGCAAATTTGAAAGATTACGGCGAATTGCTGCACGACGACCCGAAATATGCCGAACGTGCCGAACATTTCGCCCAACAGGTAAAAGATATTACCGAATTTTTAGGCGGGATTGACTTTAACCGCAATTTGGGGCGGGTGGAAAAACGTGTGACATATCAAGATGCCTGTCACTTGCTACATGGGCAGCGTATCAAAAATCCGCCGCGCCTTTTGCTAAAAGCGATTCCGGGCCTAGAACTAATCGAAATGCGGGATAGCGATAAATGTTGCGGCAGCGCAGGTATTTACAATGTGACGCATTACGATATGTCTATGCAGATTCTGGATCATAAAATGGAACAGGTAGCGGCAACCGGGGCGAGTTGCGTGGCGACGGCTAACCCCGGCTGCCAGCTTCAAATTCAGGTGGGGGTAAAGCGGGCCAACTTGAACGAAAACCGGGACGAACCCGTCGAAGTCGTTCATCTGGTTGAACTGCTAGACGAAGCTTACCGCGCCGCCGAAAAATAATTAGTCGGCAGGGCTGGCGGCGGTAGCTTCTACGCTGAGGTGCAAAGTAACTCTTTGGTTGCGGCGCACTTCAGCAACGCGCAGCCATAACACTCCAGCGGCGGTTATCAGGCCCACGATACCAAACACCGCCCAGCACAGCCAGGTCATCCCGGTTTGATTGCCGACATCGAAAAGCCAGCCCCCCGAAAGATTGCCAATTACCCCACCGAAAGCCAGAGCCAGCGAACTAAAGCCAAAATAACTTGCCATCGTCGTTTCACTGGCATATTGTACTGTGATGGTTTGCGACATTGGCTCGACTATCATCCGGCCAAAACTGTAAACTACCACGCAACCAATCAGGAAAGCCAAATCGTGCGCCAGTGCGATTAGGGCCAAACCTATTCCGGCTACGGCGCAGCCAATCGCGATTACAGTTAGCACACTAAAGAATTTGCGTACCAGCTTGACCGCGAAGAATTGCAGCCCGATTGCCATCCCACTACTGACTAGATAAATCAGGGCAATATTATTATCAGAGTGGGTGAGTTGCTCGGTGAAAAGCGGCAGGGTAATATTTATCTGGCTGTAAAGCACAAAATACCCGGCCATCATCATACTTAGCAGTACAAAAGGTTTGTTTTGCCAGACCAATCCAAGTTGCCCGAAAATATCCGAAGCTTTGTGATGACCGACATTGGCTGCCGCTGGAGGAATAGGCGGTACGAAAATTAGTAGCAGGAAAAAGGATAAAACGTAAATCCCCGCCGAAGCTAATCCAACCACCTTGAAATCGAAACTGAGCAAGGCGACCCCGACCAGTGGCCCGGTAGTCATCCCGATATTACCGACGGTAGAGGTAAGCGAGAAAATAGTATCGCGCCGGTAGCCCCGCGAAACTGCCGCTAAAGCTGCCTTGCCGCTTGGGTCGAAGAACGCCCCGCCAATCGCCGCCACTATTCCGGCCAGCATTAAATGCAGCCCGTCCGGGGCAATCGCCAGATACGCAAAGCCCAGCACCCGCACCGCCATACCGCAGAGCATCATTGAGCGGTAGCCCACCCAATCGGCCACCGCCGCCACAAACAGGCCCAAGCCCTGCTGCACAAACTGGCGCACCGCCAGCACCAATCCGGCCATCGCCGCGCTAACCCCCAAATCGCGGGTAGCGTGCAGGGCGACCAGTGGTATCAGCATAAAAAAGCCAAACCACATCAAGCCAGTATTCAGCAACAGCACAGTTATAGCGGGGAGTTGCTTACGCCGTTCGGCCAGACTGGTTTCATCCATGATTTTCTCTCGGTTCTTTCCTTATGTTATAAACAAATTATTACTCAATAAAATTCTACCCGCCCTCGGACTGGTGTTTTCTATTATAAATCTGCTATGGTATAATTACAATTGATATTGTGCATCTCAATTATAGTTATAAGTAATGGTTCAGGAAACAAAATAGCTATGGAAATCGGACAACTCCGGGCTTTTGTGGTGGCTGCCCGCGAAAAAAGTTTTACCCGCGCCGCCGATATACTCTCAGTCACTCAACCCTCAGTCACAGCTCGAATTCAAACTTTGGAAGACGAACTCAAATTAGCTTTATTTTTGCGTAAAGGTCGTACTATTGAATTGACCGATGGCGGCAAAGCCTTTTTACCTTATGCTGAACGCGCCCTTTCGGTTTTGGATGAAGGAGCGGAGGCGGTACGCAATGTGCGAGAAGGTACTTCGGGTCGGCTGGCAATTGGGGCAATCCAGACAATTTGCCTCTTTTTGATTGCTCCCGTTTTGAATAATTTTCATCGGATTCATCCACAGGTCGAGATTTTCTTGCGTTCGGGTGCATCAGTAGATATTGTCCAAATGCTATTGGATGATGTGGTGCAACTGGCGATGGCACTTGGCCCGGTGGTGCATCCTCAAATTCGGACGCTGGAAACTTTTCATGATGAATTGGTAGTTTTCGGCTCGCCCGACCACGAGTTAGCCCGCCGCAAAGGTGAGGATGGCGAAATTTGCCCGGTGAAAATGGTGGAACTGGCAAAGCAAGAATTTGTGGTAGCTCGCTGGGGGACGGCTTTTGACATATTTATGAACCGCCTGACCGATATTAGTAGCCGCCCCCATATTACAATGGAAACCAGCGTGACTGAAACGGCTAAAGCAATGGTCAAGATGAACGCCGGGATTTCGCTTTTGCCGCGTTTCGCCATTCTGAACGAATTGCATAGCGGCGCGTTAGTCGAATTACCAGTGGAGGATTGGGAGCCGATGACAATGGAAATCGGGGTATTTCATCGGCGAGACCGGGCTTTGAGCGTTCCAGCCCAGCAATTTATGGAAATGTGGAGTAAATCGGCTCAAGCGGGAGTATTCGGCTAGGATTGTGGTATTATAAAAATTAGATTAAGGGTAGAAATTAGTAAACAGGTGGGTATACGTGGATAACCTGGTAGAGTATTTGTTAATTTTAGGGCTAATTTTGTTAAATGCTTTTTTTGCAGCCAGCGAAATTGCCATTGTGACTATGCGGAAAACGCGGGTGCGCCAATTAGCCGACGAAGGACGCGGGGCGGCGCGGGCGATTTTACGTTTAACCGAAAATAATAGCCGCTTCCTGGCAACCATTCAGATTGGTGTCACCCTGACCAGCTTCTTTGCTTCGGCTTTTGGCGCGGTCAGCCTGACCCGCATCCTGGAAGATTGGCTCAAAACCCTTCAAGTGGATTTTATTCGTAGTGCTTCGTCTACCTTTGCTTTTATTCTGGTAACTATTTTGATTGCTTTTCTTTCGCTGGTTTTTGGCGAACTTGTGCCGAAAACGCTGGCTCTGGAAGCCGCCGAAGGCATTGCTATGGCGGTGGCCCGGCCTATCGAGCTACTGGCTAAATTTACCTCCCCGATTGTTTTTGTTCTGACCTCTGTCACCAATTTTTTTGTACGGCTGCTTGGTGGTCAGCGCAAGGCCACTATGTCCACCGTCAGCGAAGAAGAAATTGTTTCAATGGTCGAAACCGGGCAGGAAGAAGGGGTAATCCAAAAGCAGAAAAGCGATATTTTAAATCGGGTTTTTGAATTTGGCGACAGACAGGTACGCGAAATTATGGTTCCCCGTGTAGACGTGACTATGCTGGAAGCCAGCCAGACCGTAAGCGAAGCCGCCAGCGAAGTAGTGGCTTCGGGTTATTCGCGCTACCCGGTTTATACCGGCGGCAACCGAGAGCAAATTATTGGGGTGGCTTTTGCCAAAGATATTTTGAAGTATTTATGCGAAAATCGCCTGAACGAGCCGATTGAGAATGTAGTGCGTCCGGCCTTGTTTGTTCCTGAATCAAAGCGAGTGGACGATTTGCTGGCCGAATTACAAAAAAGCCGTAGCCAAATAACGCTGGTGATGGACGAATACGGCGGTTTGGCCGGATTGGTGACGTTGGAAGATTGTTTGGAAGAAATTGTGGGTGAAATCCAGGATGAATTTGATGCCGAAGAAAGCCGTATTAAATTGCTTGAAAACGGTGAATTTTTGGTGGATGGAGCAACCAGCCTGAACGAGATTAACGCTCATCTGGATTTGCATTTTGAAGGCGAAGAAGTAGATACTATTGGTGGCTTAATCCTCAAGCGGCTGGGCCGGATTGCGGTAGCGGGCGATAGTATTACCGAAACTGAAACCCGTCAAATCGAGAACCCCGCCGACCCGAACAGCGACGTTTTTATTACCCAAATAACCACTGCTAATATTCGGGTCGAGAAAATGGAAGGCTTGCGTATCCGTCAGGTTCGTTTCAAGATTGAAACCGGGCCGGAAGACAAAACAAAAAGTGAGTAAACTCGTATTAAGAAGGTATTAAATTCTTGAAGTTTAGGCAACAATTTCGGGCTATCCGTTTGTACCTCTTTCTTAACCTCCCCTTTTTATGTTATAACATTAAGGCAGGATGGCTTTGCCAGTACGCTTAATCTCTAATACGGGAGGATTTTAATGTTGAAAATATCCGAAATAGAATATATTGAACAGTTTAGCCAAATTTCCGGCCAAATGCAGCAAGCCGGATTGCAACCAATCGTAGTCGAAACTTTTAAATATTATTACACTCAGTTAGTCGAAGGCAATACCGGCATGATTGGCGAAGCTTCACTGGAAGCGGTTAAAGAATTGCCCGATGCCGATAAGTTGCAGGATTACGAAGCGGCGGGACGGGAAGCTTTGAGCCGGGCGGTTGTCTTGAAGCTAAACGGCGGGCTTGGCACCAGCATGGGCCTGAACAAAGCCAAATCGTTGCTCAAGGTCAAAGAAGATTTGTCGTTTCTGGATATTACCGCCCGGCAAGTGCTGGATTTGCGCCAGAAGTATCAGGCCCGCGTCCCCTTGCTACTGATGAACAGCTTTAACACTCATGCCGATACGCTGGCCGCTCTTAGCGGTTATCCCGAACTGGAAACGACTATTCCGCTGACTTTTGTTCAAAATAAAGTGCCAAAAATTTTGCAGGATAATTTCGGGATTTCGCCCGATGCCGCCACCAATGATTTAGCCTGGTGTCCGCCCGGTCATGGCGATATTTACGTAGCTTTGCAGACTTCGGGTATTCTGGATAAGCTGGTAGCCAACGGCTTTGAATATGTTTTCGTGTCCAACTCGGATAATTTGGGCGCGGTGCTGGATTTGCCTATTCTGGGCTATTTTGCCGAACAGAAATTGCCTTTCTTGATGGAAGTAGCTGACCGCACCGAAGCCGATAGCAAGGGTGGACATTTGGCCCGCCGCCTTTCGGACAATCGCCTGATTTTGCGGGAAGTAGCCCAATGCCCTGCCGATGATATGTCCGCTTTTAGCAATATTGGGCGACATTCCTACTTCAACACCAACAATTTATGGCTGCATTTGCCCTCGCTCCAAAAAGCTCTGGCTGAAAACAATCAAGTGCTAAAGCTGCCACTTATTCGCAACAGCAAAACGCTTGACCCCCGCGACGGGGCTTCGCCTAAAGTTTACCAACTGGAGACGGCGTTGGGTGCAGCGATAGAAGTGTTTGAAGGGGCGGGAGCCTTGCGAGTACCGCGCACCCGTTTTGCCCCGGTCAAACTTTGCTCGGATTTGCTGGTGCTATGGTCGGACGCTTATAAGCTAACCGAAGATAGCCGGATGATTCTCAATCCGGCCAACCGCTATGGCTTGCCGATTGTTTCGCTGGACTCTAAATTTTACAAATTCGTGACCGATTTAGAAGCCCGTTTCCCGCTTGGCGCACCTTCTCTCAGGGACTGCCAGCAATTCAAGGTCGAAGGCGATATACGTTTTGGCAAAAACATCACAGTCCATAACCGCGCCAAAGTCACCAACCCCTCGTCAACTCAAGCCGTCATCGCCGACGACTCAGTTTTAGAGGGGGACGTAACCGCCTGATTTCAAAATATTGCTTAATTGTAGTCAGAAAGAATGCGGGTCAAATTTTTGCAGTAGCGGTAAACGTCGCTGGGAGCTAAACCTCTCCGCTAAAAAGTTTAACCCGGCTAAACCCGGCTTAGAGGGAATTTCAGCCGGGTTGCGCCACTTAGCCCGGAAAGGGGTTCCGGGCGGTTGACTCTGTTGAAAATCTTCAACAGGAACTATTGCAAAATTTTGGGCCGCATCTATTATTCCTGTAAATGAAAGGTATATCTGATTTCGTTCTCTTGTATTACCTCTACCGTTCTTTTCTGTGGATCAACTGATATGTTGGTTTTTTTAAAATGATTTAAGTATACTTCTTTATCTCCTGGTTTAGGCCCATAATCCTCAGATATAATTAGTGGTGTGATTTTACCCACATTAGTACAAACAATATTTGATACATTACATTTGTATAGTGTTGCACCTTCATGTTCACAATAAGACCAGCAAGTTTTAAAAACAATTAAATGATAATCGTGACCTTCAGCAGATGTAGAGGCTATTTCTTTTAATCCATTGTTCATACCCAACCACGTCACAACAACTAGCAAAAAAAATTGTACTGAAAGCATTAGTAAAACTATTAATAATTTCGTTAGTGATAATCTATCCCTATAAAACGCATAAAAACTAAAGCAACCATTGAGAAAAATTGTCAATAGTGCGGTAAACGCAATGTCCGATCTGTGCAATACAAAAGGCCAAAAATAAAAACTACAAATCAAGAAAAATGTAATAATACAATAAGAACTTATAAAAAATATTACCCAAAGTTTGTTAAGTAATTTCTTTAACTTAGCTGAATTAATCTGGTTAGAATCATCTGCCATATACTCCCAAGCCGCGTCTATTTCAAAGGCAGGATAGCCTTCAGATATTAAGTGAAGGTCAATATCATAGCGACTATATTGCTGGTAGTAGTGAATTATATATTTAATAACGTATTCGTCGTTCATAAAATCACCTAATTCTAGCTAAACTTTGTTGTTTATAGACAAGAATATTATGATGTGTAATGAACTATATTATCAAGATTTATTTTTAATGAATTAAGGCAAAATACTACTCTCTCAAAGAGATTTTAACACAATCAATAATACTCGTTGCAGGAAGGGAATTTTACTCTCAACATTGACCAGATATGGTAAATTAGTTATTACGGAAGCGTAACGAGCTTCAATGTCAGAAATCCGTAAAGTGAGGGTGTATCAGTGACAGTTCAGTTATCAAAGAATTCCTATATTTTAACGGAACGCGAGGAAGTTTTAGCATTTCTCGATAAGAACCCTTTTCTTGCTGAAATTCTCACTGAAGCTGAGGAGAAAATCAGCCTTTACTTCCCTGCATCAAAGCTTTTTCTTAAAGTTATCGGCGAATCCGTAGATGAAGAACACCTGACACTCTTTATTGGTACTAACCTCGATGCTTCTCAAGCGATGATTAACTATGATCGCCTTTTTAATGACTGGTGGCTCAAAACCTTAATTAAACTTCCCCCAGAACAACGCGACAAATTAAGTATAAACTTAGAATTTT
>JBBQGP010000064.1:0-26205 GCA_038323095.1 Chloroflexia bacterium
TTACCGCAAAGTTAGGCCAACCCAATTCACTTTCGACTTGATTAGGCGAACGGTCAAGCATATTGGATGGTAAACCCGAATCTGGCCTTTCGATTTTTGTGCCGGGGCCGGGATTAGCCAGATAAGCCCGGCGACTCGACAAGCGGCTGTTTTGCCAGCCAAGTTGGGCGACTTCATCTTGATAATGTACTGTCGCCAGCCCTTCGGCTCGAATCTGGATTTTTTCTTCCGCCGCGTAAAAAAGATAGCTAACAGCAGGATTAGCCCGAATTTCCTCGACTTTATCCGAGCGAATATCGATATGGCAGTAAATTTGACGGGCTTCTGGCTCAACCCGCCGTAGCACTACCGTCCGCAAGCTGCATCCACGCGGGCCAATTGTGCCAAAGGCAGGAGAATGAAGGGGAGAATGAGCATCGTTCGCCCCGCGTTGCAAATCTTGCCAAATTTGTGACAATAAATCGCTTAATTCTTGCGATAATTCCAATTGTGATACTCCTCTACTGCTTACTACTCGATAATAAGTATCAAGCTAACATCTACCCTTTGTGTGGCATTGCTCTGCCGATGAATTTCTCGGCTAAATCTACTGGTAGAGCAATCTCATACAAGATACCACCTGCCCGCTTAGATGCCGATTTTATACTTCAAACTTCCGGCTTGTTACTTGAGCCAGTTTTTTAGTTTTAGCCACTGGCTACCGAGTAGACCGAGCAAAATTTCGTTTTTTGTTCCGGCAAATTCGGGATGATATTCAAAGCGGGCGCGTTCAAACCATTGTACCTGATAACTTTTACCGTCCGCCGGGTTTACCTCGCTAATTTCTTCGCTAACCGGGAAGCCGAAAATAGCCAGCCCGCCGTTTTGCTCCCAATAGCGTTTGAAGCCGTTGGTCAAATTGTGGCCCGTTTCTGAAAAATAAACGGTACTGGGCGAATTAGGCAAAGCAGTAGCCCGGCTAAAGCTTTTGCAAGCCAGCGTTAGCAAATTGTTTCCCAGCAAGCCAAGCTGTACCTGATAAAGCGGGTTGCTGGCTTCCGGGTGGTACTCAAAGCGTTCGCGCTCAAAGTATTGAACAGCATAAATTTTACCATCGCTGGGGTTAAGCTCCTGAAATTCTTCGGTTAGCGGCAAACCGAACAAAGCTAACCCACCATTTGCCAGCCAATAGCGCAAGAACGGCCCTTTCAGGTTGTGCCGGGTTTCGGGGAAGAAGACGTGGTTGGTCGGGTTGATGGTCTGGGGGGCAGTACCGGGCGCGGTAGGGTTAGCGGCAGGGGTCGAGGGCAAAGCCAGAGCCTGGTAAGTTTTGAAAGCCTTTTTGTAATAAGCCACTTTGCCTTCCGACATATAACGATTCTGATTATCGCTTTCCAGCTTCACCAAACCCCAGGGCTGGTAGCCTTTGTTGTCCTGAAAATCTTCGTACTTGAACCAGAAAACTGCCGCCACGTCGTTTGGAGTGCTGGCTGTGCGGCTATAAAACTCCTGGAGGTACTCGGCTTGGCTTTGTTCTTCCTGGCTCACACCGCAAGGCCCGGCGGCACCTTGTCGTCCCGACGACCCGGTTTCCGTCACCCAAATTTTGTTTAGCTGGTCGCCCCAACCCCGCATCCGGCTTAAAGCCGCGTTTAGGCTTTCCAGCGAAACACTGGCTGTTGCCCCATAAGGATGCCAGCCCACGCCATCAAAGGGAAAGGGATTGCCATCATAATGCTTGCCGTTCTTGAAAAAATCCTGCACTGCTGCCGAGCCGTAAATTTGGCTCAAATATTCGGCGGGGTTCATCGGTAAGGGGCTGGAAGCCAGAATACCGCCAAGCAAAACTTTAATTTTGGGTTGAATTGCCTTCAATTGGGGATAGATATGAGTCATTAACGCCCCAATGCTGGATGGGTTAGCCTGAGTGTTATACCAAAAGTTGGCCTCGTTTAAAATTTCGTAAGCCTCTATTTTATCGCCGTAATGCGCCACGATTTCGCGGGCGCGTTGAGCGAAAAAGCGAATATAAACATTCGTGCCGTCGGGCTGGTCGGGCGATTGGTTCAGTCGGGGATAAAACAAATCCTGGTCGGCATCAGATCGAGCCACAATCGCATCGGCGGCAATCAAACCCAAAACTTTCAAATTATAGCGCGGCGCAATTTCGTTAATAAAGGCATCATATTTGGCAAAATCAATAAAACCGCCGCGAACGCCGGGCTTGGAGTCGGCATGAAACTCGATACGAATGCGCCGCGCTCCCATCTGGCTTAGTTCGCGGGCCATATTTTCCAGAAAAGCCATATTCAAACGGTTTGGAAACTTTACCGGGTCGCTGTTCCACTCGTACCACGAATCGCGCCCGACGACCCCAAAAAATTCGGGCGGGGCAATTCCCGGCGCAGCTTCCGCCAGAGCAATTGTCCTGCTACTCGATATTTGCAGAAAAAAACTGGCAGAAAAAAGCCAAAGCAAAATTAGCGGGCGCAATCTTTGGCCCTTTAGCTTTTGGGCAAACCTCAAGGCGCGGCCTCCTGACATTCCTTAGAATAAAGCGTGTTATGTCTAGTTATACTTTACATATTATACAACAGGAATGCAAGAGGCTGGAATAGTTTTAAGTTATGAGTTTTGAGTTATTTTGGCTCTTGACAGATTTGGGTCTGTAATCTATACTTGCTATATAGCAAGCAAGTTAAATAACTGGAGGAAAATCTATTGGGAAAATGGAATTCTAGCAAAAGAAGGTTTTAACAAAGAAGGTTTTAAAGGGGAAGCTAACAGTATCAGTCGGATACTATCTAATCTTGATTTTCCAAAAAGACGAGAAAAGGGGAAGCAATGTCAAAAAAGGTCAATTTGTTTTGGTGGTACTGGCTACAGGCGGTTATATTGGGAATAATTGTGTTTGGTTTGGCTTTTGTTCTGCTACCTGACCTTATGCTAGACCTTTTTAACTGGTTGCTTTACTCAAGCTCTCCAGCTTCAAGCCTGTTTAAGTCACCGACAGCCACTTATATAATTTTTGCCCATCGAGTATTGGGGGCGGTGATGATAGGTTGGGGAGTATCCTTGCTCATTATCGTAGTTAGTTTATGGCGACTTGAAAATTCTCTGGCCTGGTATGCTTTAACCTTTTCGATTTTGGCCTGGTTTATACCAGATACTTTATTTTCTTTGTCGAGTGGCTTTGCCGGGAACGCTCTGCTTAACCTTATATTTTTCGTAGCGTTCGCCATTCCCTTGACAGCAACCTACAGACATTTTGCCGATTTTACTAAAAATAGTGGCTTGATAGTGTAATTATATTGAAGATACAGGAGGTCTGAAATGTCCAGATTTGAAACGATGGGTCAATTAAAAGAGGTTAAGCTTGCTCAGGGGGTAATCCATTATCGCGAAAGTGGCGAGGGAAAGCCGCTTGTTTTTATACACGGCTTATTGGTCAATGGAGATTTGTGGCGCAAGGTCGTTCCAGCTTTGGCTAAAAGCTACCGCTGTATTGTGCCGGATTTGCCGCTTGGTTCACACCAAATCGCCCTTGACCCGGCGGCAGATTTAACACCACCCGGTGTGGCTCAACTAATTGCCGATTTTATGGCTGCTCTGAATTTAACCGAAGTTACGCTGGTGGGTAATGATACGGGTGGCGCACTTTGCCAGATTGTGATTACCCAACACCCGGAGCGGATTGAGCGGCTGGTTTTGACCAATTGTGATGCTTTCGAGAATTTCTTTCCGCCGCTTATCGCCCCTTTTCAGTGGCTTGCGCGTGTGCCGGGCCTGATATTTGTGACCGCAAAAGTGCTAAATCTTGATATTGGTAGCAAACTAATCTTAAGCTTTGTGACCAAATATGCCGTTGACCCAGCCGCCCGCCAGTCATTTTCGCAGCCAGCCGCTATTAGCAAAGAAATAAGGCGCGATTTGACCAAGTTTTTGCTTGGTGTCTCGAACCGCTACACCAAAGCGTCGGCCAGCAAATTTTCCAGCTTCGATAAGCCTGTATTACTGGTTTGGGCCAAAGGAGATAGTCTTTTCCCTGAAAAATATGTCCAAAGGTTAGCTCAGGCTTTCCCAAATACCCGGCTGGAATCCGTCCAAAATTCAAAGGCTTTTGTTTCCGAAGACCAGCCAGCCAGTTTGATTAACGCTATAGAAAAATTTGTAAGTTCGGAGGCTATTTCAACTAAGAAACAAAGGTAAACTGCTTTTTGATTGCTTCGTAGCGTTTGTGTCCAAAAATGTTTCAGGTTATACTTACCTGTGGTTAATTGCAAGCAAGAAACACGGGCAGAGGACACAGGAAGGTGAGCGAGGAAACAATTAAAAGGTCAGGGCGCGACCCGGAACGGTCACGGGAAGCTATTCTGGATGCAGCCGAAAGATTATTTGCTGACAAGGGCTACGAGGAAACCAGTTTGCAAGAAATTGGGCAGGTGGCCGGAGTCTCACGCGGTACGCCCGGCTATTTTTTCGGTACAAAAGAGCAATTATATGGGGCAGTGCTAGACCGGGTGGTTCAGGCTGAATATAATTCGGTGGCAGCCGTACTTTTGCCCGGAGGGGCAGCCGGAATCGAACCCGAAAACGTGTTGGCCCAGGCAGTTAGCAACTTTTTCGATTTCCTGATTGCCCGGCCTACTTTTGTACGGCTGATTGAGCGTGAGGCTTTGAGCAATGCCCGGTTTTTGCGGGAGCGCAGTGCTTATCTGGTGCTTTTTGAGCAAGCTTTGGCACTTATCAGCACTGAATTGGGTAAAGCTGATTACCGCCAAATTGACCCTACCCAGTTTTTGTTAAGCATCACCGCTTTATGCTGGTTTCCTTTGGCCCATACCGAAACTTTTGTGCGCCCACTTGGGATTGATGCTCAGGACGCGGCGTTTTGGGCAGCCCGCAAGCAACACATAATAGACCTGGTTTTATATGGCGTGACCAAAGACAGGCGGTAAAGTCACAAAAATTAAGATAATTCCTTTAACCTGGAAGCTAATTCTTGATCGGTTAGTTCAATAATTTTCTCTATGGATTTTTGGATTAGACCTGCAACTTTGGCAGGTTTTTTGGTCTCAAACATCTCCATATCAACAAACTTATAGGACTCAGGGTCGAACAGGCGGTAAGTTTTAATTTTACCTTTCTGTTTCCAGGGCAAATCAAGATGAAACCTGTAGTAAAGGACGCTGTAAATTCCGTCCACTTCCAAACTATGCACCAAACCCACCGGGATTATTTCATCGCTTACCAGTCCTACCGCTCCCGTACCTTTTTTGGGAGTGTTAGAAGGGCCTAAAATTTTGTAGAGACCGTATTCGCCCTGGTTGCCGAGGTTGGTCATAAATTCGGGGTCAAAGTTGAAGTGCAACCCCATATTTCCCCAAATTTTATCTTCTTCTTCATCTGACAATGCCAAACTTTTCCTCCCTAAATTAGCTATGTTATTTTACCATCAATAATGCTATACTGCCCTTCGTAAAGACTATTGTCAACTTTAAAACTTGAAACTTGAAACTTGAAACTTGGATTGTTGATAACACAGGTCATGATGGCAAAATCTCAGTTACCGTTACCGGCACAATCAATCGTATTAAAAACCCCTTCTACCGCCAATCTGTTTCAGAAACGTTACACATGGGTTGCCATAGTCCTGCTAACAGTAGGGCTGGCCCTCCGGCTAATCGGGTTGGGAGCGCGGCCACTCTGGTTCGACGAAGTAATTAGCGCAGTTTATGCCCGCCAAAAGTTTTCATTGCTACTGGCCCTGAATAGCGGCGACAATCATCCTGTTGGCTATTATCTGGCCCTCAAGGGTTGGCTGAAAATCTTTGGCGAAAGCGAAACAACGATAAGGCTGCTTTCGGTGCTGCCCGCCGTTGGTGCGCTATGGTTCATCTGGCGGATTGGCCGTCGTTTGTTTCCCTCCGAACCCCGTTTGGCTCTGGTCGCGCTGGCTCTGGCCGTATTTAGTCCCTTCCAGATATATTTTGGACAGGAAGCCCGCAATTACAGTTTGCTGGAATTCTTTAGTCTGGCCGCCGTCTGGTTTTGGCTGGGTGGACTGACAAATAATCGCTGGTGGGATTGGCTGGGGCTGGGAATATGTGGAGTATTGGGATTAGTTTGTAATCTGACAATGGCCTTTTATCTAATAGTGCTTGGTCTTTATCCCTTGTTCAAAGCGCGGCACTACTGGCAAAGCGGTATTTTGCCCCGTTTACTTATCACGGGCTTTGGCACAGGTCTGATTAGCGGGCTGGCCTTGCTGCCCAAGCTTACCAGCCGTTTGAGCGTAATCAAGGGCAATTTCTGGATACCGCCGCCTAACCCCCTCTTAATGCTTCGGACTTTTTACGCCTTTTTGTTTGGGGCAAGCGAACCAGAGCGTTTCGGGCTGGATTTCGGGTTGTCCTTCCTGATACTGCTATTCAGTCTCGGCCCGGCTTTGTTCGTATTGCTTTCACGCCAAAGACGGGGGCAACTTTCCGGCTTGCCGCTCACCCTCTGGCTATTGTTTGGGCCGATTGGCCTGATAACCCTGATTTCGCTTTTGTTCCAGCCGCTGTATCTGGACAAAGCTTTGATTGGTTGCGCCCCTTTTTATTATTTGCTTTTAGCCTGGGCTATTTTCCGGCCTGATGCTAACCCCCGGCGCGGGCGAATGATTGTTACGGCTCTGCCCCTGCTGGCGGCGATGCTGCTGGCAATCAGTAACTTGCCCCTGATTTATAATGGAACAATTGCTCCGGCCTATATCGCCCGCTATGATGCTGTTCGGGTTAACGATTATCTTGACCAGCATGCCGAACCCGGCGACGTGGTAGCTACCGCCAGCGACATTACCTGGCTGCCCCTGCAATATTACGGACCGAGCCAATTCCCGCCTAAATTCACCCTCAAGGAATATCCCTACCCGAACGTTTTTCCGCTTTTGCTGGAAACGCTGGGCAGCGATTTTATGCCTCGTGATGAGTTCAGGCAAAAGCAAAAAGCCAACCGCCTATGGGTAGTTTTTGAGGTTAGCGCAACCGGCTCTGAAATAAAAGCTGCTGCTCATCCAGTTGATTTATCCGGGAAAATTAACTGGTTTCACAGCGATGACTGGCAACAGGAACTACTAGACCATTATGACAGTCGCTACCAGCGTTTGAATGCCATCGCCCTTGACCGGGTAATTTTGGTGCTATACCAGCTTTAGCCCAGTTCACCGCTCCGAATAGCCGCCATAGCCTCTTCTTTGGAAGTAAAGATAAAGGAACGTGAAGCCTGAAAATGATGCTTGACCGTTTGGGTGCGAATGGCAATCCGGGTGTGAATATCGGTAGCGGCGTAGCGCACCACCCCTCGGATAAGCGGGATTAATTCGGCCACGCGCTTGCCATAGTAATCGGGGTCGTTGAGGTGAGCATCCTTCCAGTTGACTACCAGAAAAACTTTTTCGGGCAAACTCCGGGCAATTTCGATAACTTCCTCAATCACCTCATCGGTAATTTCTTTAGTCTGAGTCAGCCCGCTAATATCGGTGAAAATAACTTTTTCTTTATCATCGTAGTACGAATATTTACCCATTTGTAAACTCCAATTGCAACAAATCTATAACCGCTGAACTCAGTTTTACTATGTTGTATTTTTTATTATACTCTTTTTGGGTAATTTTGAACAGCTTTGTCGCAATAAAAAAAGGGCCGGTAGCAATACCGGCCTTTGGCATAATGGGTAGTAGCAAGTAAGAATATGGGAAAAGCTGGAGCTAAAAGTTACTTTAGTTGAGCAACTTTTAATTAGCTTGTGATTTATCCAGTAGCGGCGCATTGGCGCGGCTCTTCAAATAGCGGCAGGTTTGGCGCGGCTATTTGGGAATTATCAGACCGTTATGAGTTTTTTTGACGTTTTGCCGTCGCTTTGTTTTCGTTTCGTTTGTTTTTGTCTGATGGCTGTATCTTAACAGTCAATGGTTAAGTTAATACTAAGCCCTTATGAAGTTTGGATGAACAAAAATTACCAGGTTATAAATATAGGTCTTTAGTCTAATCAATTCTGGATAAATCAATATTATTAACTTGCAAAGATAGGTCTTTAGTCTATTCAAAGTAATTGGATTAGGGCATATAATACAATCAGCTAAGAATCTTTAATGAAATAAAAGCAAATATTATAAAGGTTTTTTTCAAAATCTGAAACATTCCAAAACAGGCCAGTGTCATAAAGATGTAAGTTGCGAAAAGCATTGAAAAAGCTAATACAAGAAGCTAATAAAAAGCTAATTTTGGGTACTCGCACACGCAGAAAGGGTAAACCATAGACATGAAAGGCAAAATCAGCAATCTGAACCTGAGCGGACAGAAACAAAGCGGCATCCCGATAATCGAGGCCCGCGCTATTCGTAAAATGTACGACACTGGCAAAATCAAGGTTCAGGCTCTAAAAGGGTTCGATTTTGTGGTGATGCAAGGCGAGATGGTAGCGATTATGGGGCCGAGCGGTTGCGGCAAAACAACTTTGCTAAATTGCTTGAGCGGCCTCGACAAGATTGATGGCGGTGACGTTAAAATCGCCGGGTATTCCCTCAAAGATTTAACCGATAACGAAGCGACAGAATTCCGCGCCCGCCATATGGGTTTTGTATTCCAAACTTATAACTTATTGCCCGTCCTGACTGGCATTGAAAACGTTGAACTGCCCATGCTGGTAAGTGGGGTCAAGCCCAAAGAAGCCCGCAAACGCGCCGAAGAAGCTTTGGAATTGGTCGGTATTCCTCAAATGGCGAAACAACGTCCGGCAGAAATGAGCGGCGGTCAACGTCAGCGCGTTACAGTTGCCCGCGCCCTTGCTACCAAACCAGCGATTGTTTGGGCGGATGAGCCTACTGGCGCACTTGATAGCGAAACCAGTGATGAAGTGATGGATTTAATTTCCCGTCTTAACCAGCAAAACGGCCAAACTTTTGTACTTGTTACCCACAGCCAGGAAGTTGGCGCACGCGCCGCCCGGATGGTACGGATGCGCGACGGCCTGATTACTTCCGACGAGCAGCAGCAACCCCAATCCAGCAAGCTCAGTTTGTCCGATGTCGGCCTTAGCGTCAATTAAGTTGTTAGTTGTTAGAGAAATTCAGTTGTCAGTTTCAAGTTTCAGCTTGTTCTCACCAACAACCAACAACCAACAACCAACAACCAACAACCCTTCTAACAACTAATAACTAACAACTAACAACTCTCTTTCAGGAGATGAAAATGGAAAAGCTATTTGGCGTGCCGTTAAGCGGGATAATGCTGGTATTGAGCATAATGCTGGGCGTGGTACTTTTGATATTGCTGGTTTTGGGCTTACGGCACATTGTACTGGTAAAGCTAGGCTTGCGTAACATTCCGCGCCGCAAGGCTCAAACCAGTCTAATTATTGTCGGGCTGATGCTCTCGACCCTGATTATTACCGCCTCGCTTGGCGTGGGCGATACAGTTGCCTATTCGATTAAAGATTCGGCGGTTACTAATTTAGGCAATCTGGATATACATCTTGAGAAAACGCCCAATCCTGCCGCCGCTTTGCTGGGCGATACCAGCTCCAATTATTTCAAGCCGGAGGAGTATGACAAGCTCAAAGGCACAATTGACGGCAGCGATAAGGTAAAAATTGTTGTCCCAACTATTTTCGCCAATACCGCCGTTACCAATCAAACCAGCAAATTGACCAAATCCGAGTCGCTGGTTGCAGCTTTGCCGGATAATTTCGACCAAGCCTGGGGTACGCTCAAAACAGCGGGCGGCAAAAACGTTTCGATGGCTGACCTTGCGCCGGGCGAAGTTTACACTACCAGAGAAATGACCAAACAAGTTAGCGCAAAGCCGGGCGACGAAATCAAGCTATATATCGAGAAAAAGCCTTTTACTTTAAAAGTAAAAGATACGCTGGATTTGGATATTGGCGGCTCGGCGGTAGTCGCAATGCGTCTGGAAGATTTTCAGCAAAAAGCGAATCGAGCCGGACAAATTAGCCAGATTTGGATTAGCCTCAAGGGGAATGGCGGGCTGGACAATGTGCAGTATAGCGATGAAGTAACCCGCTACTTGCGGGCCAGCGTCGCCAACGAAAAGGCCATGACCGACCTCAAAGCTCTTTTGAACCAGTCCGAGGTTAAGGACAAGCTCAAGGCTCAAGTAGGCAAGTTGCAGGATGCCGACCCTTCCAAGCAGCGCATGACCAATTTCCTGACCGAACTGGATAAAGACGGTGTGAGCGACGATTTCAAGCGGCTTTCGCAGGATACGCTAGTGACGGGGCAGGTGGTGCAGCTTGCTGGCAAACTGACCCAGGAGCAGGCTGGGCAGCTTTTCCGCCTCAGTTCTACCCTTAGTCCTTACCGGGTAGTGGACGACAAGGCCAGCGCGATTGATATTGCCGAATTAGTCGGCAGTCAGTTTACCGCTTTCCTGACCATTTTTGCCCTGTTCTCGATTTCGGTGGGTATTTTGCTAATCTTCCTGATTTTCGTGATGTTGGCCGCCGAGCGCAAAGCCGAAATGGGCATGGCCCGCGCTTTGGGTATCAAACGTCGTCACCTGACCGAAATGTTTGTCTTTGAAGGCACAATTTACAGTATGATGGCCGCTTTTGTGGGCGTGCTAATGGGTATTGCGGTTGGGGTTTTGATGGTTCAGTTTATGTCCGGGCTTATCAATAGCGACAACTTTAAGCTGAAGAACCATGTCGAGCCGCGCAGTCTGGTAATCGCTTTCTGCATCGGTATGATTTTGACCTTTATCGTAGTCAGCTTCTCGGCTTACCGGGTCAGCCGTCTCAACATTGTGTCGGCTATTCGAGATTTGGAGGAAGAAGGCAAGCGTGGCAAAAGCTTGGGCTATATTATGCTCCGGCCTTTCCGGGTAATGGGGCGCAGCTTCCAGCAATTGTTCAAGCTCAAACCGCTCGGCTTTCTCAGGGGCATGACGCTGGATTTAACGAATTCGTTCTTTGGGATTTTCTGGGCCTTGTTCGCACGTGGGCCGCTTTGCCTCTTGCTGGGCTATACATTGGCCTCGGCGGGCGTGTCAAGTTTATCGGGGTTTTTGTACACCAGCGGCGTTTCTTTTATTATGATTGGTCTGGGGCTGACGCTGCGCTGGGTTATGCAAATGTTCAAGCTCAAGCGCGATTTGGCTGACCGCATTGGTTATAGTCTGGCAGGTACGTTGTTGGTTGTTTTCTGGGCGCGACCCTTCGGCAGTAACTTCTTTGAAAATTTGTTGGGTATTGTTGAGCAAACCAGAGTTAAAGAGATAGATACTAACGGTATAGAGCTGTTTTTTGTAAGCGGGATTATGCTGGTAGCTGGTACAATCTGGGTTGTTATGTTCAATAGCGATTTGATTGTCAAAGGCTTTATGTTGCTGGCGGGCGGGATTGGCCGATTTGCGCCCGTCGCGCGGACGGCTCTGGCTTATCCGCTTGCTTCCAAATTCCGCACCGGGATGCTCCTGGCAATGTTCAGCCTTGTTACCTTTGTTATCATTTTTATGAGCGTGTTCGTTGACCTGAACAACAAGCTTTTTGATGATAAAGAACGCGCTTCGGGCGGCTGGGAATTACAGGCTTTCACTATTCCGGCCAACCCTGTAGACAACATGAAGGCGGCGGTTGCGGCTAATCCGACCCTCAACGCCCAGATTAACGCGGTTGGCAGCACCGTTGAAGCTGAAAATTACCAGATGTTGCAGGTGGGCGGCAAAAACGCGGTCTGGGGCGGCTATCCAGTTCAGGCAGCAGACGACGAGTTTTTCCACAATAGCCGCTTCAAATTCTCTATCAAGGGTGACGGCTATAGCAGTGACCAGCAAATTCTGGAAGCTATTCGCACTCAGCCTAATTTGGCGGCACTGCCAACCTGGGTGATAAACGCCAGTGCGGGCGGTGGCGGTGGCGGGAATGGCGGCGGCTTCGGGGTTAATGGGATTGACTCGAAGGCTAAAACCTTCAAGCCATTTGAAGTACAGGTGCGCGACGCTTCCGGCAACGTTAGCAGCGTGACGGTTATCGGGTTTGTGGATAAGCCAGCTTTCCGCTACTTTTCCAGCTTGCTAATGTCCCGGAAAACCCTATCCGCACTGTCCAAGTTGCCGCCTGAACAGCTAAAGCCGAGCAGCTATTTCTACAGCGTCAAAAACGGGGTGGATATAGAAGCAGCGCGGGTATCTTTGGGGCAAGCTTTCGCCGAAAATGGCCTTGAACCTAAAAATATAGCCGCCGAAATCAAAAAAGATAGCGCGATTGGCGCGGGCTTTAATACCCTGTTCCAGTTCTTCGCCGGGTTGGGCTTGCTGGTTGGTATCGCCGGATTAGGCGTAATCAGTACCCGCGTAGTGGTCGAGCGACGGCAGCAAATCGGGATGATGCGGGCGATTGGTTACAGCCGGAATTTGGTGCAAGCCAGCTTCCTGCTGGAATCGAGCTTTATAGCCATTCTTGGTCTGCTGATGGGGGCGGTGCTGGGCTTGTGGTCAGCCTATCGCTTCACCAGCACTACCGGCGATTTCCAGTTTGAAATTCCCTGGTTTCAGGTAATTATCATTTTGGTCGGCAGCTACCTTGCCACCCTGCTAACAACCTATCTTCCCGCTCACGCCGCCTCAAAGGTCTACCCGGCAGAGGCTTTGCGGTACGAGTAGAGTGAGCTTGAGAAAACGGTCTGGCAAGACCTGAATATTCCTTTTGATTTAGTTTGGGTTTTGCCAGCCGTACACGTTTTTAGGAGCGTCACAGAATTGGTGGTAAACTACTAATAAGCAGCTAAAACCCGTTGTTAGCAATGTCATTCTGGGCGACGATTAGCAGCTGCTCATGCTAAGTCGGGTCTAAGCGAAGAATCTTCTGAACTGAGCCGGGTATATAGGTTAAGACTGAGGTTAGTGTAGAAGATTTTTCGCTTAGACCCGACTAAGGGTAAAAGGTGGCTAAGGTCGTTCAGAATGACAGTGCTAAACACAGGTTTCGTGGGCCAAAATCTGAATTGCAAAAAAGTTCGCCGCACTCCAGGTTTTTTCGTGGTTGACACTTACCCAAAAATAATGCTATATTGCTTTCGCAAAGGGGCTTTTTTACACTAAAACAGTAAAAATCTTTGCCTGGATTTGGGTTAGGCAAGTAAGAAAGAAGGTCTGATTACGGAAGCAGGCGATTTAGCAATAGTCATCCCAACTTACAACGAAGTTGAAAACTTACCGAAAATGCTTCAAACGCTTTTTGAGCTGGATTTACCCAAACTGGCGGTTTTAATTGTTGACGATAATTCGCCGGACGGTACGGGACAATTGGCCGAAAAACTGGGCCACGAGCTTTACAACGGGCGGGTAGATGTGTTGCACCGGACCGGAAAGCTGGGGCTAGGTACGGCTTATATCGAAGGCTTCCAGTATGCCTTGCAACATCAGGCCGCTTACATTGTACATATGGATGCCGATTTCTCCCATAATCCAATTACTATCAAGAAATTTCTGGAACTAATCGAAAACGCAGATGTAGTAATTGGCTCACGCTACACTAAAGGTGGCTCGGTAGACCGCGACTGGAGCATCTTTCGCAAACTGCTTAGTCGGGGCGCATCGGTTTACACCCGCTTGATTCTTGGCCTGAAAGTAAACGATACTACTGCCGGATTTAAGCTTTTTAAGGCTGAGGCGATGCAGCGTTTACCTTTGAACGACATTGATTGCAACGGCTATTGTTTTCATATTGCAGTAGCTTATCTCTCCCAAAAACTAAATTTTCAAATCGTCGAAACCCCGATTTATTTTCAAGACCGCAAATTTGGTACATCGAAAATGAGCTTTCAGATAATGCTTGAAGCAGCCTGGCGGGTTTGGCAAGTAAAACTGAAATACCACTAAATCTTGCATTGACAAGCTAGAGTTCGGTTATATAATTTAGTTCAGGGTACGAATTTTCTTTCTAAACCACCCTGAAAACTGTTGTTCCTCCTGGTTTTTTGGCCCAAATCTTGCAAAACAAAGCCGAAGGCGGCTTCCGACGCTACTGTTTTGTTATTTAATTTTATGGGCCAGGAATAATAAATGTAAAATAGAAAGGCGGCAATTGTTATGTCAGTCGAGATTGCCAATTCATCGGAAGTAGAAAATAAAGCTGGGCTAACTCAGGACGAAGCCCGTATTCAGCACAATTTGGCCCATTGTCCCGCCTGCAAAGCTAAGGTTATTATGATGGCCCGCACTATCCAAACTTTTTGCTACAGTTGTGGCGAATCCGTCACCCGTTTAGATAAAACCGGGATGTACTACGAAATCCGAAGCATTTAGGGAGTTTTGAGTTTTGAGTTTTGAGTTTTTGAAATCTAAAATCTAGCTTTCTCCTCTCTCAAAGATTTTCCCCCAATTTTATTTAACTTAAAACTCAAAACTTAAAACTCAAAACTCCTGAAGGGGTAAATTTATGTTTCCACTTGACCGCTATACTCCGCATGGCTATCTGGATAACCCCGCCCATGCCTGGAAAATTGGGCCGGGCGGCGTGCTACGGTCACGTCCGGCAATCGGGATGGGCTGGCATTACCCCAGCTTTGTCGGAGCTTATAACTACACCTTTATTTACCAGCTAAATTTGCAGCTCGGCTTCAAACTACCCAATAACCGCCGTTTGCTGGAAGCTGAAGATTTTCAACGAGCCGGGATTGACCTTTATATTGATTACCACTCCAAAAATCTGCTACGCTATGTTTTTCTAACTCCCGAAAATGTGCGGGTTAGCACCAGTTTTTTTCTGGCCGATAATAGCGGCGATGTGTTGGCTGGCTTGACCCACTTTGAAAATTTCGGGACAGCTTCAACTTCCCTAAACTTTAGCCTTTACTTCGAGTACGAAAGAGATTTGAGCAAGGGCCTAACCTGGGGTAGCGAATTGTATGCTTTACACCGGGAAGCTGTGCCAAATCAGGGATATGTCTCGCTTACGCCCGGTGTGGCTACTTTTTCGGATAAAATCGATTATCCCCATTTCGGCACAACTCTGGGAGTTTTTCAGGAAGGTACAACTTTTCACCTTATGCAAGCTCAACTCCTCGACCAGACCAACCAGCTTTCAAGTAGCGCAGGAAAAGCCCCCTACCGCGACGGTAAACGCTTAAGTCTGATGTACAGCGACCAGCCCAATAGTCACGCTCATTTGCTAGAAATAATAAGTCGTCCAGTTGAGTTAAAAGCCGGACAAAGCCTGGAATTTTTGCAAGTAATTGGGCGAGGCGAAACCGAAATACAGGCCATTCGCAAAGTGCAACCCTTTTTTGTGAACCGGGCAGAGGCCGCTAAAACTGCTCTAGCCCAACACCGGGTCAGTGATGCCGCATTTTGGGAAAATGCCCCCAAGTTGGGCGGCGATTGGCCCGATTATATCCGGCGCGGCCCAATTTACGACTTGGAAACTTTGCGAACACTGGTGCGCCCGCCTACCGCCCGTTACGCTCATTACTGGGACGCAATGCAAATTCAAGTACCACGGGTGGTGCTGGCCGAAGCCGCCCTGGATATGCTGATTTTGTCTTATGCTGACCCGGAGGCGGCCAAAGCAGTGCTGTATGGCACTTTTGCCGATGCCCCCGAACCGAATGTACCCTGTAGCCGCGAGGACGGCTCTTATAATATGGTGGCGGTAGACGGTAGTCCTTGCGGAACTGCCCCCGAATGGTGTTTCCCCTTTCATTGCATTAATTTGGTTTACCAGCGTACCGGCGACAAAGAATGGTTGGCAAAGCTTTACCCGCTTTTGGAGAATTTCGTAGATTTCTGGCTAACCTACCGCTACGATGCTCAAAATCGCCCTTTTTACAAATCTAGCTGGGAGGCCGGGCAGGATAATTCGCCCCGCTTTGGCATCAAGGACGACCCTAGCGGGGGTGGTGCCTTAGTTAGCCATATTTGGCCCGCCGATTTACAGGCGGCGATGTATCAAAGCTGTGCGCTGCTGGCAAAATGGGCTGCCGAACTTGGACGGGATAGCACACGCTGGCAAGCCGAAACCGAACGTCAAGCCGACTTGATGCAGCAACTCTGGCGGGACAAGTGGTTTTATGATTTTGATACGAACCTGAACGCTTTTAGCGAAGTGCTGGATACCATGCAGCTTGCACCCCTGCTCTGCGGCGCGGCGACCCCTGAGCAAATCGCCAACCTTTACCCAAAATTAGCTGACCCGCCCAAACACGGTCAGATTTTCCCGCCCCTAATGTGGCCTTCGATTGCTTTTTGCCTGATTGAAGCCTGTTCCGAAGCAGGTCGTTTGGATTTGGCCGCCCGCCATAGCTGGCCCGCCATTGTCGGAGTTTATCGCTGGCTCGATAGCAACCCGGCCACTATTGATAAAGATGCGGGCGGTTTGCCGGGAACGGGCCGCGAATATTGGCCGCAAACCGGCACACCAAAGGCCGAACCGCCCAATGGTGGCGGCGGAGCAGAGGTTTATGGCTGGGGCTGCCTTACTACTTTATTGCTTTATCGCTATATTATTGGCTTTCGGGAAGAAGACAGCCCGCCCGATACGCTAAATTTTAGCTTGCGGCCTGATTTACCCGCCGAATTGCTTATTCCGGGCAAAACTTATACTGCCGGGCCGTTTCAACATTGCAAGGCCGAAATTTCGCTGGTTTACCGCGTTACCGAAACGGCTAATCAGCTTCAGATTGGGGTTAGCATCAGCACTTCTCGTTCAGGGCGATTAAGTGTCCTTGACCAGAACGAGCAAATTTTGCAAGAATCCAACCTGGTTAGCACCAGCCACCAGATGATTATGTCAAGCGAAAATGGTAAAAACTTGCAGTTCAAAATTGTTTTTCAGAGCTGAGATTGGGCCAAGAGCCTTATTTGCGGCTTTTGGTTGGTTAGTTTGAGTAATGGTTGTCAGAAGAAATTTATGAAGTTTATCGGGTTGGATTTGGCCTGGTCGTCAAGCAATACCACTGGCGGAGCGATAATCGAATATAAGGGCGAGGGTAAGGGGAAGCTGGTTAGCTGGCAGGAAAAATTGGGCAGTAACGACGAGATTTTGCAGTTTGTGAACGAAGCCGCGCCTGCTTCTACGCCTGCCCTAATCGCGATTGACGCACCTCTGGCAGTTCCTAATAGCATTGGAGCGCGAGACTGCGATTTGGAACTGTCGCGGGTCTTTCGCAAGTACGAAGCTGGCACGCACCCGGCTAATCGTACCAATCTGGGTCGCTACGGTCAGCCATTTGGCGACATTCGTGGCGAAACGCTGGCCCAAAGGCTGGTCGAAGAATTAAACTTTCGGCACGACCCGCATTTAATCCCGCAACAAGACGTTCGCCAGTTTTTCGAGTGCTACCCACATCCGGCCATGATTGTAATTTTTGGCCTTGAGAAAACCCTCAAGTACAAGCGCAAGCTTCGTAATCAGGAAAATGACCGCCACGCCGCTTATGCCCGCTTGCAAAGTCTGCTTGGTTCGCTGGTCGGTACGCCCCACTTTCCCTGCCTCGAAATCCCGCCCGAATTATTGCAGCAAGCTACCCAAAACCTGAAGGGCGCGAATCTTAAACATTACGAAGATTTGCTGGACGGCATTATGTGCGCCTATATCGCCTTTTATCACTGGTGGTGGGGTGCAGAAAAAACCCAAATCTTTGGCAGCGTCGCCTCCGGCCATATCGTCACGCCGAGGTTAGTTGTTAGTTTCTAGTTTTTTGCCGGGTAATTTGAAAGCTTAGTTCAAACTGGCTCAAGCTGGCTTACTGCCCGGTCAAAAGTTTCGACTACTTTGGCCGAATAATGAGCGGGCAAATCCTGAGCAAGACGTTCCCGAATATGAGCCAAACTTTTATACAAAGTTTCAGAATTAACTTCTCGCGCTTCTAGCAAACGTTGCAGCCAACGCAGTTCCGTACCCAGCAAGCGCGGATGTTCAAATTGCAGCGCACCTAGCAATACCTCGCGCAAGCTGATAATTCCTTGTTGAGCCAGCTCGTACAGACCTGAACCGAAAAGCTTTACCAATTCCGGGTCTTGCTGGTATAAAATTACCGTTTCGTGTACTAAAGAGGGAGTCATTTCCCGAAGGCTGTTACTTACTTCTTCGTAATCTCTTTTGTTCATTATACTTACCCTTTCCTGCGACTTTTAGTGTCTAAAGCCGGAAAGTGTTAAATAGTTCGGAAAGCTTGGTCAAGTTGCCGCTCAGAATCAAAAGGCCCACCAGAATTAGCAAAAGGCCACTGGCAAATTCGATTGTAGCAAAATGGCGGCGGATTCGGGCCATAAAGCCCAGAAAACGGTTCATAAACAGCCCGGCCAGCAAAAACGGCACTCCCAATCCGGCGGAATAAATTATCATAAGAGCTACGCCCGACCAAAAACTCTCGCTGGCACTGGCGTTAGTAATCGCGGCGGTCAGGAACGGGCCAACACAGGGACTCCAGCCAAAGGCAAAAGCAAAACCAATCAAGCTTGCTCCGGCAAACCCGGCGGGCTTGCTTCGCAAACTCATACGCTTCTCCAGATTCAAAAAGCCAATCCGAAAAACTCCCAGAAAATGCAGCCCAAAAATTATAACAATAATTCCGGCAATAAACTGCATTACCGGCTTGAAATTGCCCAATGCTTCGGCTAATGTATCATAAATGCCGAATAAAACGATAAAACCCAGCGTAAAGCCCCCAATAAAAAAGAGGGTAGCCAGCAACACACGCCGGGTATCAGCCCAACTCAAAGTAACCGTTTTATCGTTGGAAGCGGCCCGCGTTACCGATACGCCGCTTATAAAAGAGAGGTAGCCCGGCACAAGCGGCAAGACGCAAGGCGCAATAAACGAAGCCAATCCTTCAAAAAAGGTCGCTACGACATCTACCGGGATTGTTTGGGCAGCTTGCAGGGCGGTAAATATACCTGTTTCAAAATTTGCAATCATTTGACAATGAAATTTCCGTTTATTATATTTGTAAATTACTTTTGCATCTGAATACAGTTTAACACAGCCTTATTATATCGCCAAATTCTTAAAAAAGACTAACAACTACAAAAGCCTAAACTAATTCTAACCTACCCCTTTTAGAGAGAAAACAAGAATAAAAGGTTGCTACCTTAAATTTGAAAAGATAAAGTTTGTAAAAAGTGTTACCGCAAGAAAGGTAGTATTAACTACAGACTGGCAAGCAGAATTCTTGTTAAAATTGAGCCAGAATACAAAAAGCGAATTCTGCGAGTTTGTGCTTGCCTGCACTTCAAGGCTTTAAACCAGGCCAAAACAACAAGAGGTATGAAATGACCACGAAAAACAGCCCGACCAATGAAGAACTACGCCGGGAAACAGGCGCAGCCGATAGCGGTAGTGGCGCGACTGCGGTTGTCAACAAGTTTAACGCGCCCAACGAGGCTACCGCAAAAGCTCTGGAAGAAGATATTCTTGCTCCCCGTTTTTACACTACCAATTTCGCTTACATGGATAAGCTGGATTTGAGCAGCCACGAAGCCGAATTTCAGGCCATTTTGCAGGAATTCCGCCGCGATAACAACAAAGGCCATTTTGTCAGTACCCCCGAATTTAAAGGGCCATTCCCGGATTTGCCGCGCGTCGAATTTGAAGAATTTTTGCGCCGCAGTTGTCTTGGCGAGTTTTCCGGCTGCCTGCTTTATCAGGAGATTTCAAAACGCACCAGCAATCCTTACCTGAAAGAAGTTTTCAAGTTAATCACCCGCGACGAAGGGCGGCACGCTTCATTTTTGATGCATACTATGAAGGATTTGGGAATTCGGTTTGACTTGGGATTCTTGGCCGAGTCCAAGAAAAAAGTGAAAATTCCGCCCAAGATTATGTTTTACACTGTTTATTTATCGGAAATTATCGGCTATTATCGCTACATCACTATTTTCGACCATCTGGAAGCCCACCCGGAAAGCCGCTTCCACCCGATTTTCAAGTGGTTTGGTCGCTGGTGCGAGGATGAACACCGTCACGGTCATTTCTTTGCCCTGTTAATGAAATCACAAACCAAAACGACTTTGCAAGGCCCGCTAAACTTTGCCCTAATCAAGTTCTTTACCCTCTCGGTTTATATGACGATGTTCTTGCGTGACGCTGAACCCGGCGCAGTCAAGCTTTACGAAGCGATGGGCTTTGACACTCGCCAGTACGATTTGGACGTTATCAAGAAATGCGATGATGAAGCCAGCACGGTTTGGGGCTTCCGCTTCCAGGTCGAACATCCTACTTTTGTACGGCAGCTTGACCGTATGGCTGCCAACAATCGCAAATTGTCAGCCCTAAAAGGCAAAAGCGGCCTTGTCGCCAAACTGCAACGCAACGTAATCAAGGCTGGCAATGTTGGTCGTATTTTGCGAATGTTTGCTATGCCTACTGTTAAAGCTTAACAAGCTATCTCACCCGGTTTGTTAAAACCGGGTAGCACAAATTTCTAAAATAGGTTATAATTTAGTTATGGGGCGGTAATAAAATTTACCGCCTTTTTATATGTCTGCTCTGGTTTGATAAAAAAACTTCGGAAAATTAAAATGAGCGAAGAAAATTATACAATTGTTTTTCAAGCGGGCGAATTGCGTGAGGTAGAGCAAGCACTTGGCCGGGAATGGCTGCTGACTAATGGGCTGGGTGGCTTTGCTTCGGCCAGCTTGCTGGGGGCGAATACGCGACGCTATCACGGCTTACTAATTGCGGCGGAAAATCCACCCGTCCAACGTACTTCCCTGCTATCTCGCGTAGATGAAGAGGTAATCCTGAACAACCAAACTTTTCAGCTTGCCGTAAATGAATGGGAAGGCGGCGTAATTGAGCCAAAGGGCTATCAATATCTGGAAACAGTAACGCTGGACGGCACCTCGCTTGAATTTCGCTATACTCTGCCGGGTGGAGCAATCATTAAAACGCTGTGTATGCCTTATCATCAAAACGCAATTTACCTGAATTACCGCTACGAAGGCCAAATTTCGGCCAATTTGAAATTATTTCCCCTGCTATGCCATAAAGACCATCATCAGGAGCAGCACAAAAATAGCGGCCAAATTTGGCAAATCGAAACTACCGACGCAGGTTTCAGCTATCAAAGTAGCGAAAATGCTCCCAAACTTTCGCTCAAAATCCAGGATTGGCAAATTGAACCGAAAAACTTGTGGTACGAAGGCTATCACCACCGGGCCGAAGCCGAACGCGGACTGGATTTTAGCGAAGATTTGTACTTACCGCATACCCTTTCCAAAAGAATTGAACCGGGCGAAAGCGTAACTTTGGTCTGGTGGTTGGGCGATGAGGGGCAAACTCCCGCCGCCAGTTTTGAAGAAGTTCGGGCCACTTTGCAAAACCGTTTAAAACAATTGGAAAAAGCGGCTGGCTTTGATAAGCTGGATGAGGTTAGTCGCTGGCTTTTTCGAGCGGCTGACCAATTTGTCGTAACCCGACCTTCGGCGCGGGCAGTTTTGCCGCCGGACGTACCTGACCGCAGCGTTATCGCGGGCTACCACTGGTTTAGCGATTGGGGACGCGATACTATGATTGCGCTGCCCGGTCTGGTGCTAACCACCGGGCGATATACCGAAGCTGCCGGGATACTTCGCACTTTTGCCGCCTATCTGGATAAAGGAATGTTGCCAAATCGCTTTCCCGATAGTGGCGAAGAACCCGAATATAACACCGTCGATGCAACTTTATGGTTTTTTCAGGCAATTTACGCCTATTATAGTGCTACCAAAGACTTAAAGCTTGTAGCAGAACTTTACCCAAAATTAAGCGAAATTATCGAGTGGCATCAAAAAGGGACGCGCTATCAAATTAAGGTAGACCAAAGCGATTCTTTGTTACACGCGGGCGAGGCCGGAGTCCAATTAACCTGGATGGATGTAAAAATTGGCGATTGGGTGGTTACGCCGCGCGTCGGCAAGCCAGTAGAAATTAACGCGCTCTGGTGCAATGCGCTGGGGATAATGCAATTTCTGGCTTCGGAGCTAAAACAGCCTGAAATTGAAATAAACAATTATGTAAAGTTAAGAGAACAGGTTTTGCAAAGCTTTTTGGCTAAATTCTGGTATGCTGAAGAAGGCTTTTTGTATGATGTAATTGACAGTGAAGATGTGCCTAACCAGTATATAGACGAGCAGAAACGGGATTGTACCTTGCGGCCCAACCAGCTTTTCGCTATTTCGCTGCCCTTTGGCCCATTCGCCGAGCTGAACGACGAATTAAAGGAAAAAGCAGCCTCTATCCTGGATGTTTGCGCCAAAAGTTTGCTCACTGATTACGGTATGCGAACCCTTTCGCCCAACGATTTACGCTATTATGGCCGCTTTACTGGCAACCAAAAACAGCGCGATGCCGCTTACCATCAAGGTACAATCTGGCCCTGGCCTATCGGTGCGTTCGTCGAGGCCCATTACCGCATCTATAAGGATAAAACCACCGCCCGTGCCTTCCTCGAACCTTTGATAAAGCTACTTCGTGAGGGTGGCCTTGGCTCAATCAACGAAGTATACGATGCCGATGCGCCTCATCGCCCGCTTGGTTGCATCGCCCAAGCCTGGAGCGTTTCCGAACTCTTGCGCCTGTGGGTGATTTTGGAAAAAGCCGTTTGATAAGCTAACACGCTGAAAGGTCACTTTGGGTTAATTCGTTTGCCCCAAATGATTTTGTCAGTCAGAATACGAACGGTCATGTTTTTAGTAACTATTATTTGGCAGGACAGGCGTGGGTAATTGAAGTGATTGGCTAATTTATCGTGCCAGTGTTGCGGAGCAGGTTCGCCTTCTTCCAGCAGCACCCCGCAGGTCGCACAAAGCCCGCGCCCGCCGCAATTAGCCCGTCGGGTCAGACTGGTATAGGGCGAGATGCTGGCGGCCAGCAAACTTTGGCGAAGGTTAGCCCCGTGTGCCACTTCCAGCACCCGACATTCTTCGCCAATCCACACTGTTACTTTACGTAAACTTAGTTTCTCCAATAAAGACTTTTCTTTCATAACCAGTCCTTCAGCATTAATGTAGGAGGGATTTCCAATCCCGATTTTACCTAAAGCCGTCTTTATCGGGATTGGAAATCCCTCCTACAACTAAACACTTATTTTCCCCCTACCTGTAACCTTCGGCTTGCATATTGAATAGGCTGGCATATGTTCCACCCAAAGCTACCAATTCAGCATGAGAACCAAGCTCGGTAATCTCGCCGCCTTCGATAACGGCAATGCGGTCAGCCATCCGCACCGTGCTAAAACGGTGGCTGATTAGAACCGCGATTTTGCCTTCGGTTAATTCTCTAAATCGCTGGAAAATCTCGTATTCGCGCTCGGCATCCAGTGCCGCAGTCGGCTCATCCAGCACCAAAACTTCGCCATCGCGCATAAAAGCCCGTGACAAGGCTACTTTTTGCCACTGACCGCCCGAAAGCTCGCGCCCGCGCTCGAACCAGCTACCCAGCATCGTATCATAACCTTCGGAAAGTTCGGCTACCACTGTATCCGCCCCGCCTCGTTTGGAAGCATTAAGAATACGCGGCTCGTCGCCCAAAGCTTTAATCTGGCCGAAGCCGATATTTTCGCGGGCAGTCACGTGATAGCGCACAAAATCCTGAAAGATAACCCCGATGCGCTCGTGTAGTTCACTAATTTCGTAATCCCGCAAATCTACCCCATCCAGCAAAATCTGACCTTCGGTTGGCTCGTAGAGGCGGGTCATCAGCTTGACCAAAGTAGTTTTACCCGCGCCATTCGCCCCAACCAAAGCGAGTTTTTCGCCCGGCTTGATAGTCAGGCTTACGTTTCGCAAAGTCCATTCCTCCCGGTTGGGGTAGCGGAAAGAAACGTTCCGAAATTCTACACCCTTGTTCTTGGCGGGTGGAACGGGGGCGGGCTGTTCGGGCGGCGAATAGCTGCTTTCCAGCTTCAAAAACCCCATCAAATTGCTGATGAACAAATTGCCTTCGTAAAGCTGGCTCGCGCTATAGAAAAGGCCGCGAAAGCTACCCTGCGTTTGCCGGAACAAAGCCAGATACAAGGTCATATCACCCAACGAAATGCTCCCGCTTATCGTGCGCCAGACCGTCCAGGCGTAGGCGGCGTAAAAACTGGCAGTAGCCAGCAAACCACAAAGCAGGCTCATAACGGTGCGGCGTTTCGCCAGCGAAGCATCTTCGGCGTACAAGTCCCAAAATTCTTTGTCATAACGCTTCAAAAGCGGCTCACCCAGCCCAAAAAGTTTGACTTCTTTCATGCTGCTGTCGGCGGTCAAAAGATGTTCCCAATAGGCCCGGCGGCGAAACTGGGGCGCACGCCAGTTCAAAAGCCGGAATTCCAGCTTACTATAGTAAAGTTGGGCCATAAACGAAGGAATGGTCGCCCCAAAAAGAATCAAGGCGACAAAAGGGCTAAAGGCCAGCAAAATAATTATCACTGAGGCTAAGGTAATAAGGTTTTGCACAATTAAAAAACTATTTTTGACCATTGCTAAAGGTCGCCAGTTTATTTCGCGGCGGGCCTTTTGCAAGCTATCGTAAAAGCTGGCATCCTCGAAAAAGTGCATATCCAGGCTCAAAGCCTTTTTCATTATGGCGGTCTGTATCGAATGAGCAAGGCGGGCGTTCATCAAATGTTCCAAAAAAGCCTCGATTTGACTAAGCCCGGTGTTAATCGTAATCAGGATAAATTCCAGCAGCAAGAAAGGCAAGGCATTATTCAAGCCTTCCTCTACCGAAAGCTTGTTGTTTATCGAATGTACTACCGCGTCTACAATCAGCTTTCCGGCCCATGCCTGCGCCACTGGCAAAAGGGCGACCAGCAGGGTCATAGCCGCCACCGCCGAAGTTACGCCGGGATGGGCTTCCCAAACCAGCTTGAAGGCAATCGGAATATTGGCAAAAGTGGTTTTAGTTTCTTGCCAGCGTTCCGCCCAGCTTCTTTTCTCTTTATCGGCTTTGTCCGAGTCAGCCTTTTCTGCCGACGCGCCTTCTTTTGTCGCAGTAGTCATATTCTCGAACCTTTCTTTTTTCGATAAGAATAAGGGATGAGCGAAAAGCAGAATGACAGTTGGGTAAAAACCTTGCTTAGATAATTATACTATAGCAACTTGAAATCAGGAGTCAAGCGACCAGGCTTCAATTAAGGTATATCTTCAATTAAGATTTTTAGTGCCGTTCTAATTAAATTTTCGGGACGGCGAAAACTTCAAAGTCGCCGCCCTGATGCACTAGCGGGAAAAGCTTGTTTTCCGGAGCATCCAGCAAAGCCGGGTAACGTCCCGTTATTTCGGTGACAATTACGTAAGTTGCGGCGTATTTGTGGGCTACTTCGTCCAGCGTTTTCAAATCCTGGTTGGTCGGCAAGCGCACCGCCGCCACACCGCTAACATAATTCAGGCTGGCGGGCTGGTTAGTAATCACCACCGCCGCCGGATTAACCTTTAACCAATCTCTTATCCGCCCGTACAAATCGGCATCCTGACGGTGGATGTTAATCGCGGCACTGGCGTTTAGCGGCAGTAGCACCAGATTTAACAGGATAAGAACGAATATCAGGACTGAGGACTGAGGACTGGGGACTGAGTGTTTCAGGGTAGTCGGTTGTCGGTTGTCGGTTGTCAGGGAGGGAATAGAGTTGCTAGTTGTTAGTTGTTGGTTGTTAGAGGGGACAAGGTTATCAGTAAGAAAGTTGTGAGTTGCGAGTTGCGAGTTGCGAGTTGCTTCCGACTTCATACTTCCGACTTCCAACTTTTCTTTGATACTTGATACTTGATACTTGATACTTGATTTAAGGTTGCGGGTTGGGAAGATTGACCACTTGAAACGGGTTATAAGGTAGATTTGGCCGACGGCCAGAAAAGGGGCGCAACTACCCACTGAATGATAATAGCTTCCGTTCAGGCTGGCGACAGCAAAGATTAGCGGTACACCCAGAAACAATAGCAACGTGTAGATTAGGGCGGGTCGTGCCGAAGCTTCGCGCTTTGCCAGCCAGCCTAGCCCGATAACCCCGATTAAGGCCGTAGGGGGCGAAAGGGTGTCCAGTACGTGCCACGCGCTCCCTAGAGCCTCCAGCCGCACCCCGATAACTCTGTCTAGTCCGGCATTAGTCCAGCTTTGAAAATTAACCGGGTTGCGGTAGTTAAACAAATCTTGATAGTCAAACAAGAAAATGGTTTGCGTCCCCGCCGGAGAGCTGATATAACCAAAAAGCAGCCAATTCCTGACCGACCAGAACATTACGGGCAAGCCCACACCGAGAAGGAA
>JBBQGP010000065.1:0-26017 GCA_038323095.1 Chloroflexia bacterium
CTTAAAGACAGCACTGGCGCAGCTTTGCTGGATAAGCAACTTATAGCGGTAGATAACCACCGGGGCAGCCCTTTCCAGGACAGAGTTTATGTTAGCTGGACATTATTTGCCTCAGATGGCACAGCTTATATCTACCTGGCCGACTCCAAAGATTACGGCGAAACTTTTAGCGCACCGGTATTAGTCAGCAAAGACAGCCCGCTTTGTCCCAACACCTACGGTCTGCCAACCCCGCAGGGTCGTTGCAACGAGAATCAATTCTCGCAGCCTTTCACCGGGCCGGATGGCGCGTTATATGTCACCTGGGCCAACTTTAACAATGGAGTCGGTAGCAAGCCCGTAGAAGATAGCAACAGTGAAAATGGGGACACGGGAGTAGGTTTTGCACCACCTTCCAATGCTACCCCAATTGATAATCACAACCAGATGCTTCTGGCGAAATCCACCGATGGCGGCGTAACTTTCAGCGCACCGATTAAAGTAGCCGATTACTTCGATTTGCCAGATTGCGCCAGTTACGAGAACGGTAAAGATTTTGGTCGAGCTTGTGTGCCGGAAAAAGGCCCAACCTCTAATTCGTTTTTCCGGGCAACCAACTACCCGGCGGGTGCGGTCAATCCGAGAAAACCGAATCAGGTAGTGGTCAGTTTTGGTTCTTATATTAACCGCAACTCAAAAGAGACTAATGGTTGTGTGCCGGTTGGCTTTAGCCCTGACACGGGAATAAACCTGTACGTAGGGGTGAAAACGCCGGGAGCTTGCAACAACGATATTCTGGTAAGTGTTTCGGATAATGGTGGAACCAGTTTCACCGGGACAACCACTGACCCGCGCCAATTGCCAAGTGCTACCCCAGCCCGTCGTCAACGCACCAGCAGTCAGTTCTGGCAATGGATCGACTTTAGCAGAGATGGTAAGTTAGCAATTTCTTACTATGACCGCCAGTACGGAAGCGATGAAACTACCGGCTTTATGGACGTAAGCGTTTCCGGCTCGCAAAATATGAAAGATTTTGCCACTACCAGAGCCACCAGTGGTTCAATGCCGCCACCAACCCAATTTAGCGGCATGTTCTTTGGTGATTATTCTGGCCTGACTGTAGCCGATGGGGTAGCTTATCCGCTTTGGATGGATACTCGCAACGCCGAGCTATTCCTTTGCCCAGGCACAGGTGCAGTTGGTGTACCGCCTACAATCTGTACCGCCAGCGCAAGCAATGCTACCATTGCAAACGACCAGGATGCCTATACTACGCCGGTTGAAATACCAACCCCAGAACGTGATGACAACTAACTTTTAGCTTTTAATCAAGGGAGCAGCTTTAATCAGGCCGCTCCCTTTTATCATAAGTTGTATTCCGTTTTCGCCTGAGTTGATTCAGCTAAACTTATTTAGCTGGCGGCTCGTAAAGTAGTAAGTTGCTTTGCTACCGACCCAACCGATTTCGCCGAGTTCTGGATTAATTCTCTAAAAGTGTCTACTGCCGGAGTAGAGATGCGCTCCAATTGGCCGCTTTCGTTCGGGCGTAGCTCCCACAAACCTACCGGGTGGATATGCCCGCGCTCTTTCAAGGCATTATCCCAATTCAAATGGTCAATGGCCGGCCACCAGGTATAGCCCAATATTGGCACGCCCGCCGCCCGCAAACGTTGAACTTCCTGCACAGTGTATTGCATATAAAGAGCCTTGTGTTCGGGCAAGCCACAAAAATCAGTTTCAGTCAGCATTATCGGGCGTTGGTAGCGTTCGTAATACTGACGCAAAACCCCTGACATACTAAGTGGAAGGTTAATTTCGCGCTTAACCCGGCTACTATCCCGGTACGCTTCAAAAGCTTTCACAATTCTAAAGCCGTGGTCGCGGTTTTGGATTACCTCGCCGTTAAGAGTTTCTAGCCACGCTTCGCAGTGCGGGTAAAAATCTACCCCAACTACGTCGAGTTCTATAGCCCTTTCCTGAAACCAGCTTAATTCTTTGTCCGTTAGTCCCTGTCGGGCCAGCCAACCCAGCAAGGCATGATTATCTTTAACCCGCCCGCTAATCAAATCATAAACCAGAAAACGTCGCTCGTTCCGCAAAAAAACATCCTGCACCAGCCAGGGGTCACTCTGGTGAGTAGCATAATATTCGCCCGCTTCTACGTGAACCATAACCGCTTCCGGCACTTCCTGGCGGACTGCTTCTACGCTCAGAACCATTTGCCGTGCTATATTATTTACAATTTTCACATAATTGTTAAGGCCATTCCAGTAAGGCGGCCAATGCCCGAAATCGCCACTAAAAAGCGCACTAATTAGCGGCTCGTTATGGGGAGTATAAAACTTGATTTGCCGCCCATAGCGTCGGGCTATCTGGCTAAAATATTCGGCGGCATATTCGGGGAAATCCGGGTTGCCAAAACTATCTTGCAACCAGTTCGGTGTCCCAAAATGAATAGGATTTATAATTAGCTGAAGTCCCAATTCGTCAGCCCGGTGCAGCACCCGGTCAGACCAGCTCCAATCAAATTTCCCTTTGGCTGGATTTAATTTGTACCAGGGCAAAGTATAACGTAACCGTTTAATATTCAATTCTTCCCGGATTTGGGCAAAATCCTGGGAAAAGTTTTGATAATGCTGCGTCCATTCGTATTCATCAGCTTCAATTTGCGGAATGTTCGAGCCTTCAAACCCGGTCATCCACCAAAACCCTTCAGGCGTATAAGCTTTTTCCACCTGCTGCCAGGGAGTTGGTAGAGCGTCGTATGGCATAAAGTTCTCCTTTCGTTAAGCTCGTGGACTTTTTCTAAAAAGCCAAATTAATAGTGCTGCAAATTTCATTCCTCAAAACGTTTAAACTTGGTAAATACTCAGCCAGCCAGGATTGTAGGCGAGATTTCCAATCCCGATTTTACCCAAATCGGTCTTATCAGGATTAAAAACCCTCCTGCAAAATCGGCACTTTTGAATAGTGAATGTAAGAAAATAAAGTTGTTTGCAGACCAGAATTAGAAGCTCTTTACGGATTAGCATGAGGTAGCTTTGAGGGAAATAGGAAAATTGGGCAGCCAGAGTGCCTCCGGCATTGATTATGAAATTACGCTTCAAAAAATCGTAAAGTATAATAGACAAACAGGAAACAAAGCCTTTATCTGAGTTAAGGATAAAGGCTGAGGGATGTGTTACAAAGATTTACCTTAGCTATAAAGCTTTTTGTAATTCCAAAACTAATTGAGGCTTCCAACCCTGACCAAAAGTTAAGCGAAGACCTTTACTAAGTGCATCTGGCTCTATATCAAATGGAAGCCAAATGATAGAAGTAGTTTGCGGTTGAACCATTTCAACAAATTTAAGACCGCCCTGAGCTTTGGAATATTCATCCAAACTGCCTTTTGTCTCATAACGCTTACCAAACTTGTCGCGTACTCTAACAACTTTGTTCCCATCGACAACCGACAACCCTTCTACTTCGGCCTACGGTCTACCACCCTTACCGCCTTGCCTTCACTGCGGGCGACAGTACGCGGCAGATTGATTTTGGTTTCGATGGTAACTCCCAAAGCTGAATTCAAAGCCTGTCCGATTTTCTGGCGCAAACTAAAAAGCTCGTGATGGTCGGGAACGAAAGCGGCATCCGATTCAAAGCGCGAAGCGTGATATTCGGGCGTAACTTCCAAATCGACGCTAACCACATCCAGCGTTGCAGGTCGTTCCAGAATAATTTGATAATATGGCGCAAGTTCCTTAAAACCAAACAAGACCCGCTCGATTTCCGAAGGAAAAACGTTCACTCCCCGGATAATCAGCATATCGTCGGTGCGCCCCTTGATTTTACCCATACGGGGATGGGTACGCCCGCAAGGGCAAGCATCGTTGTAAAGAGTACAAAGGTCGCCAGTGCGGTAGCGCAACAAAGCAAAACCTTCTTTGGTCAAGGTTGAAAAAACCAGTTCGCCCGTCTCGCCAAAAGGCAAGGCTTCGCCCGTCGTCGGGTTTACGATTTCGGGGTAAAAATGGTCAGCCCAAACGTGTAGTCCGTTCCGCCCTTCCACACATTCCATCGCTACACCCGGCCCCATAACCTCGCTCAAGCCGTAAATATCCAGCGCACCCTTTAGCCCTAGCTTGCCCTCTAGCTGCACCCGCATCTCATCCGTCCAGGGTTCTGCCCCAAACACCCCATATTCCAGCTTAATATTAGCGCGAGGAATATTTTGCTCCTCAATCACTTCGGCAATATTCAAGGCATAAGAGGGCGTGCAGGTCAAAATTCGCGCCCCAAAATCTTGCAAAAGCATCACCTGCCGAGGCGTATTCCCGCCCGACACTGGTACAACGCAAGCCCCCATATACTCCGCCCCATAATGTATGCCCAGCCCGCCTGTAAAAAGGCCATAACCGTAAGCATTATGAATTATATCGCCGGGACGCGCCCCCGCCGCCATTAGCGAACGAGCCATACATTCCGACCACTGCTGAATATCACTGGCAGTATAGCCAACCACGGTTGGTTTGCCCTTTGTACCACTTGAAGCGTGCAAACGCACCAGTTTATTAGTAGGCTCGGCAAACAAATTAAAAGGATAATTTTCGCGCAAATCGGTTTTTTTGGTAAAGGGGAATTTGCTTAAATCTGTCAGTCTTTTCAAGCTTTCGGGGCTAACCCCGGCGTTATCAAAAAGTTGGCGGTAAAAAAGAACTTTCTCATATATTCGCCGGGCGGTATTTTGCAGCCGTTCCAGTTGCAAAGCTTCCAACTTTGAGCTAACTAGAGTTTCGGCTTCGGCGTTCCAGTACACCGGGGCTTGCGTCCTTGTCTGCAACTTCTTCACCTCCCCATTGAGTAGATAACAATCTGATTATTTGCGATTTTGAGATTATTATAGGGCAGGAGCAAGCGGTAGTGCAACCACAAACAAACTACCTTTGCCCACTTCGGCCTCTATTGAATTTGATGCATCTTCTAACCAAATACGCCCGCCATGTCGCACAATGATTTGGTGACTAATATACAAGCCTACGCCAAAGCCGCTAATGCGATAATCTGCCACGTTGTTAGCCCGGTGAAACCGCTCAAACAAAAGTTCCCGGTCTGCTATTGGCACACCGATGCCGTAATCGCGCACAAATAGCCGGGCCTCGGTTTCGGTTTGCTCCAGACGCACCTCTATTAAACCACCACCCGGTGAATATTTGATTGCGTTTGATAACAAATTAGTTAGCACCTGGTCAAGTTGCCCGGCATCGCCTACCAGTTCCAAATTTTCGGGCATATCCAAATTAATTACATGCTGCTCTGTTGCGGCTTGGGCCGCTTCCGTGGATTCTCGTACCAATTGGGCAAAATCAAAAAGCCCAGCATTAAAATCCATTCGCCCGGTTTGCAGGCGGCTCATATTCAACAAGCTATCTACCAGCACAGTTAAGCGGCTAACTTGCTTGTCCAGTGTCCGCAGCGTTTGAGCTTCCCGGACTTGCCCGGCGCGTTCCAGCCGTCGAATAGTTAACTGAGCCAGCCCCTTAATGGCAGTAATTGGCGTTTTCAGCTCGTGCGAAGCAATTCCCAAAAATTCATCTTTTTGTCGTTCCAGACGGTATAATTCGGTAATATCGCTGGCAATTGCCACCGCGCCGACTATTTCCCCCTCTTCATTACGTATTGGCGCATAGCTGGCCCGCAACTGCACATCCTCGTCAATGTCCAGCCGATGCACTATCATCCTAAAGTTTGTGCCAATATCGCCTTTTAAGGCCAAAGCCAACGGCATCATATCAGCAGAAAGCGGCGTACCGTCCAGCGAACGAATGTAACTAATTTGATTAATCGCCGAGTCTGGAGCAAGAATTTGGTCTATGCTCAAACCGAGCAATTTTGAACCCTGCCCGTTTACCCGCAGGAGACGATTTTTCGCGTCACTAACGTAAACACCATCCGGGATAGCATCAATTATTGTATCCAGTTCTGCCGCCCGCGCTTCCAGCAAATCTGCCAGCTCTTCCACTTCATTACGGGCGCGGGTCTGCTCCTGAACCGCTTTTTGAGCCTCCTGATAAAGCAAAGCGTTATCCACCGCCAAAGCCGCCCGCCGAGCTAAATCTTCGGCCAAAGCCAAATCCTGCAAAGAATAGCGACGGCCCGAAACCGAGCTACCAAAGCGAACAACCCCAATAGTTTGCCCACGTGCTACCAACGGCACCAGCAACATTGAGCGAATTGAACCAATATCTTGCAATAATTGTTTATGCTCCGGGTTGGTAATATAAGCATCCAGAAAATCAGGCGCAATATCAGAATAAAGCTGGGCTTTGCCTTCGCGTAAAGCTTTTTGGATAGAATTGAGTTCCTGCAAATTGGGCGGAAAGCGACGAGCGACTTCAAGCAAAATTTCGGTTTTTTCGGGTACAACATGGCTGGCTGCCACCCGCGTTACCGTTGTATCTTCGATTAAATCTACGATACAAATATCAGCCAGAAACGGCACAGAAAGACGGGTTACTGCTTCCAGAATATTCAAATGGTCGAGTGAAGAGGTTAGCACCACAGTGGCTTCGGCTAAAAATCCCAAAGCTTCCTCGTTACGCTTACGCTCGGTAATATCAATGCACGAGCCGATATAACCTGTAAAAACTTTGCCCGGCCCAAACATCGGGCTTCCTGAATCCAGCAGCCAGCGATATTCACCATCATAGCGGCGCAAGCGGTATTCCATTCGGAAGGGCTGTCGCTTCTCAAAATTAGAGATATAGATATTCAGGCAAAAATCTAAATCGTCCGGGTGTACACCCTCAGTCCAGCCGTTACCATATTCCTGAGCCATTGTGCGCCCGGTAAAATCCAGCCAGGGCTTATTAAAGAAACTACATAACCCGTCCGTGCCTGATAGCCACATCAAAACTGGCGCACTTTCGGCCAGAGTATGAAAGCGGGCCTCACTTTCGCGCAAAGCCGCTTCTACCTGCTTTCGTTCGCTAATATCTCGAATAATACTTAATAAAATTCGTTCGCCGTTAATCTCCGCCGATTGCGAGCTTACTTCTACCGGGAAAAGTGAACCGTCCTTGCGTCGGTGTTGGGTTTCAAACAAAACTCCTTGCTGGTCAGCCTGGGCTAGTTGTTCCGACACTTCGGTTAAACTTTGGCTGGCCCGCAAATCATATATTTTCAACCCAAGTAACTCTGACCGGCTATAACCATAAGCGTGCAAAGCGGTTTTATTAGCTTCCAGCAAACGACCATCTTGCCCGACAAATAAAATAATATCGCGGGCCTGTTCCGAGAGTAATTGATACCGCTTTAACAATTCTTTTTCTGTTAAAGCTCCTGATTCAGAAAACAAGGAGAAACCTCCCCCTAACTCGCCAGTTTAATATTAACTTATGCATTATAGATGTTATGGCCCATTTTTAGCAATTCAAACAATTGATTGCTTCCCCAGATGCTTAAACTTTAATCAGCATATTATATGCCGTAAGCTATGGTTTTGATAGCCAAATTAAACTATTTTGGATTAGAGTATTTTTGCTTTCATTAAATTTCGCAATCGTTCGGGCCAATCAGAGGGAGTTGAAATTGGAAAAGAATTTATTTCAGGCGGGGCTGAAGCTTCTGGCGAAGGAGGACTATTCAAGCTCTCAGCTTCGTTTTTATGAACCTGGTTCAGCTCAGGCTTTGCCGAAGAATTAAAATCAGCGGAATTTACTTGATTTTGACTCGTTCTTTTTTTGTACCAATTTAAAAACCTGGAATAAACCTTAAACGGCATTGTGACCCCCTTGCTATGCTACTACCCGGCTTTTACTCAAAAGCCTGTCAATAACATATTAACGATTGGAGTCTGGCGCGGTTGCATTAAAACTCAGCGAGGCTTGTTTAAAAACAAGCAGGGATTTTCAATTCCACAAAGACGAATTTGGTAAAATTGAAACTGAAAATCCTCCTGTAAATGGCCGATTGGATTGCTAGACAAACCTGATGCCTTTACCCTGACCTTTTAAGAGTTAAGCCACTGTCCTAAGACGATTGCGGCGGCCCGGTTTGCGCGGTGGTTGTGGCTGTGGTCGGTAGTTATCAGGTTGCGGAGACCAATTCGGCGAATAATACTGGTCATCTTCCAGCGTTCCGGCTTCGGCCCAACCTTGCCGGGCGTTGGGTAAATCAGCTTCTTTATTGTTGACTACTTCCTGTTTTTCTACCTGACCATTAGCGGTGCGGCGGCGAATTTCGCTAACATAAGAGGCACCCCGCAACAAAGCGTCTACCGCTTCGGCCACGTTGGGCAAAACGCTTACTTCGTTGCGGTCAGTAATTTGCACCAGCACATCAAAAGTGGGCGGAGCTTTGCGTTCCAGCACCGATTTTTGAGTACCACGCCGCCGCGCTTCTTCATCGCCCAGCGTCACGGTTTGGATACCGCCTATTAAATCGGAAAGGGTCGGGTTTAGCATCAAATTTTCCAGAGTTTGACCGTGTGCCGTACCAACCAACTGCACCCCGCGCTCGGCAATGGTGCGGGCCGCTTCCGCTTCCAATTTCGTGCCGATTTCATCAATCACAATTACTTCCGGCATATGGTTCTCGACGGCTTCAATCATGACATAATGCTGCAAATCGGTATGAGCAACCTGCATCCGTCGCGCCCGCCCAATCGTCGGGTGTGGAATATCGCCATCGCCCGCAATTTCGTTGGAAGTATCAACAATTACTACTCGCTTGCGAAGCTCGTCGGCCAGCACTCGCGCTGTTTCACGTAGCATAGTAGTTTTGCCAACACCGGGTTTGCCCAGCAAAAGCAGACTTTGACCGCTTTCGACCAAATCCTGTATTAAATCCAGCGTACCAAAAACGGCCCGCCCAATCCGGCAAGTCAGACCAACTGGCTTTCCGGCCCGGTTGCGGATAACCGAAATACGGTGTAAGGTACGTTCAATACCAGCCCGGTTGTCGCTGCCAAAATTGCCAATCCGGGTAATTACATAAGTAATCTCGGCTTCAGTAACTTCGCTTTGGGCCAAAACTACTTCCCGGTTAAGGTAACGGGCAATCGGGTGGCGACCCAAATCCAGCACTATTTCCAATAATTCAGAACGTCCGCCCTGCTGCTCAACAGCCTGAGTGATTGATGGAGGCAAAGCCGCCAGCAAAAGTTCCAAGTCGTCGGTTAGTGAATTAGCCGAGAGCAGCGTCGTACTTGATTCTTCCTTATTTATGTTATAAGTCATATAATCTTTTTTTCACCCTTTAATACAGATTGCCCTGTAAGCTTGAGCCAACCTGTAACTAATTTGGGGGTTAATGCCAGAGATGCATTTAATATATCTGCAAAATGTTAAAAAAGTGAGACGGCAGATTGCAAAACTGCTGGCGAACCGAGAGGATTTGCACTATTATCTACGTTAGTTTGGCATATTTGTTTCAAGATTAGCTTTAACATGGGGTTAATAAAAGGTAAATTTGAGTACGAGCAATTCATACCAGACAATAAAAAGTTATGGCGAAGAAACTATAATTATCAAAAAATCCCGCTTTATCGGGCAGGCAATGCCCATCGAAACCGAAGAAGCAGCCACCAAATTTATCGAAAGCATCCAAAAAAAGCATTGGGACGCAAATCATAATTGTTACGCCTACCAGATTGGCCTGCACGACGAAATCCAAAAATCGAACGATAACGGCGAACCCGCCGGAACTGCCGGGAAACCAATTTTGGAAACTATCAAAAAAGAAAAACTTAAAAACGTTGTAATCGTGGTAACGCGCTACTTTGGCGGGGTCTTGCTGGGCGCGGGCGGGTTGGTTCGAGCTTATGGGCAAACGGCAGGTGCTTGTTTACAGGCTGCCGGAATTGTCACCCGCCAGCTTTTTCAAACAGTTCAAATCGAAATTGATTATACCTGGTTGGGCAAAATCGAGAACGAAACCCTGAATTCAGGTCATTTTATCGAGCGCATCGAATATTTGGACAAAGTGATCGTCTTTGCCCTTGTGCCAATCGAGCAAACCTCGGCCTACACCCAAATTATTACCAACGCCACCAACGGTCAAGCCCTTATAACGCCAACCGCCCAAACCTACGCCTCCATAATGGACGGCAAATTGGTCAGGTAAGAGTTGTTAGAGAGAACAGGGTTGCGAGTTGCGGGGAAGAAGCATCCTACAAGGAATACCACTTGCCCTGTAGAATACTGCTCCGCCAGTTGACTTCTTGAGGTAAATCAATGGGCAGAGCCACATCTTACAAGGATACCTCTTCCCCGCAACTCGCAACCCTGTTCCCCACCGACAAGTGACAACCAACAACCGCATTTCTCTAACAACTAACAACTAACAACTCGCAACTAATTCTTCAAAGTGCCGCCAACGCCCTGCTAAGGCTTACTTCGGGAACGCCAATCCATTCGTCGGGGGGAGAAGCGGTTTTCCACAAAATTTTCTTTACTTCGTTAATTTTGGGCGGATTGGGTGCGCTTAGTAGCGAAGCGGCAAAAGCGGCAACGATTGGTGCGGCAAAGCTTGTACCTGACCATTTAACGTAGCGGCAGGGTGCGCCCTGCGTCAATTCGCCAACATCCAGCACCAAATCCAAACCGGGCGCGGCCAGGTTGCTCCGATTGCTAAACCAGGCGTAATCGGTGGGACGGTCAGAAGTAGCAGCGACGGCGATAACGTTAGTGTTGGTTTGGGGCGTATCCGAAAAATAGCCATAGGCCGAAGGTTCTTGCGGATTTTCAGGATGACGGCGAAACGAATTATTACCAGTGGCCGCGATTATCAAAGAATCTTTCTTGCAAATCAAATCACAGGTATTGAGCATATAAGGCGCGTCCACTTCTTCGGATTGAGTACGGGACAAGCCAAAGCTCAGGTTAAATACCAGCTTATCCTCGACAACCCGCCGCCCGTTCGCGGTTACTTTGGCTTCCTGCAAATACTGGATAACTTCCAGAGCGTGCGTCAGGGTTGTACCCGCCGCCTCGCCGTGTTCGTCCAGCGTTTTGACCAGCACAATCGTCGCTTCCGGCACGATATGGCGCAACAGAGTAGCGATAAAAAGGCCGTGAAAAGGCTGCATCGTGTCGTTAGGCAAGGCATCGGCCTGCTGGCGATTGCGGCTATGAGCCTTAAAATCGGCCACGCTATTTAGCTTTGGGTCTTCCAGGGCAGCAGCATCTTTTTCGTGGGGCAGAGGGTGTGGAAAATCGCGTTTTAGGCTCAAATCTAGCCAGAAATCAACCGCTTTTGAACAAATTGTGTTCACATCGGGCGAAGTATCCAGAATAACGACAGTTACGCCTTTACCTTTGGGTCGGTTTGGGTCAAGCTCAACCCGCCCAAAGCCAACCTGATTTTCAAAATCTGCCGCCGTCGCCGACTTTAAGGCCACCGGCGGTTCGCGTAAGCTAGGGCTATCCCAACCCATTTGTTGATTTGCCCGGAAAATTCCTTCCAGATAAATATCAAGGGAAGCGAATTTCTTTTTAGCCTTGAGAATACGGCGCATTTCCAGCTCGACCTGCTCTGCGTCCAAACCCTCGGCTAATTTGTAACGGCGGGTATGAATTTGGTTCTGACGGTAAACCACGTGATAGGTTTCATGCAAATCTGCCGGGTTTATAGCTTGAGCCTGAGCCGTTAAACTGGCTGGATGCCACTTTCCGTTCTGGCTGGCATAGATAATTGGGTCGGGCAAGGGGCATTTAGAATTAGCCTGTAAATGGGTTGCCCCCAAAATTTCTTTTAGGGAATCGTCGGCGCGAGTGGAATTCTCAAAATCATCCAGTTCAGTAGCTTTGCCGCTAATAACCAGAACACCGGGAACCTGGCCCTGCCGCATCAAGCGGGAGCGACGGATTTCAGCCTTACGCATCTGAATATTTACCTTTCTTTATGCTAGTTAAAGCAACCCGGAATGACCAATCAAAGTGAAAGGTGCCCAGAAAAAGGGGTGGCGGTGAAGTTCATCTTGCAAAAGTTCCAACTGAGCCTCACGCAAAGCCGCCCCCTTGCGCTGGCCCTTTAATAAAGCGGCGTAAAAATTCTGCATCAGGCGGGCTACGCTTTCGTCTTCAACTTGCCAGAGCGACATTACCAGCGAACTGGCTCCGGCATAAAGACAAGCCCGACTCAGGCCCAAAAGTTCATCCCCGCCGCCCAATTTGCCCAGCCCGGTTTCACAGGCACTAAACGTTACCAGACTGGCTTTTAATTCACAGTTAAACAAATCCTGCGCGGTTAATTCGCCACCGTGCAGCAAAAGCGAAGAAAAAAGCGGGTCGTCCTGCCTGAACTTGCCGTGCGTCGCCAGATGAATCACCCGACATTGGCTGGCATCACTCACAAATTGGGCCGGAGTAGCGGCTTCTTCCAGATACAAACGCGCTTCGTCCAGCATACCAGCCACCCGCCGGGCTTCTTCCGGGCAATGCGGCAAACTTTGGTTACTGCTATTGCCCATTACCAGCGCACCCCGCCCGCGCTCAATTTCGGGACGCTGCCCGCGTTTGTGGCAAAAACTTAGTAAGCTGCCACTTGGCAAATAGCTAACTTCTTCCCATTCCTGCAATAAATACTGATTATTTTTTTCATTTAGCAAAGCATGAAACGGTAAATAATGCAGCAAACCGTGTGGCACGATAATCAGCTTGCGATAGCCCGCCAGATGCTCGGATAAAGGAGCAATTAGCTGACGGTAAAGCTTTTGCAGCAGGCCACGGGCATTATTATTGGCCGATTTTATTCGTTCGGCTTTGCTAATAGCCGAAATAGGTTCGGCCAGAGTACGAGTTACCCCCGCCAGATTTATCCGCAAAAACGAAAGCAATTGATTTAGGCCGCGCTCGGTAGCAAGGCTACGTACTGCTTGCACTTCGCTTTGTTTTGAGCTAACTATAAAAGCCAGCACTTCGCCTCGACAAATATAATATTCGACTAAAACGGTATCGGCATCCAAACAGGAAACATCAATTTTGGCAGAAGGCGGCTGCAATGCCAAATCTTCGGCATAGGCGGCATTGCGAACTTGCAATTTTTCGACTAAAGCTCGAATACGCCGCTCGTAATCGCGCACCTGTTCCACCAACTTACCGCGTGCGCTTTCGGGAGAAGCTTCGAGAAGCGGCGCATCGCGGGTATTCAAAAACAAATTGCTATTCCAATTGGCTAATTGGCTAATTAGTTCGTTACGCTGGGCGCGGTATTGTTCCAGTTCGACCACCGTTTCACGGTCATTTTCATCGCGCACCCGCACCCGAATATCCAGTTCGCCCGCCAAAAGTTCGACCAAACTCCGACTTTTGCCGCGCTCCACCAATTCGAGAGCTTCCGACCAGCTTTGAGCCTCTAAACTAAGGGCTACCGCTCCTTGAAAAGCAATTTCTTTGTCTTCGACAAAACTAGCCCGTCCTTCCGCCGCCACCCGTCCGCGCATTTCTTCGACGGCTTCCAGACCAGCCCGGTAAAGCTCAAGAGCGCGAACCATCTGGCCCTGTTGCTCGGCAATATCAGCCTGAACCAGCAAAGCCTGATACACAATCAGGGGAGTATGAGCGGTTTGTCCGTCTAGCTCGGCTTGTTTAGCCAGAATTTCGGCGGCAGCATAGTCTTTTTGGGCCAGCCGGACTTTGCTTAACAAAATCGCGCAACGTGCGCCATCGGCTAAAACTCCCTTTTCCTGAAAAATGGCGGCGGCCTGCTGGCAAAGCCGTTCAGCTTCGGCATATTCTTGCTGTCCAAAATGCAATTCGGCCTGGTCTAAAAGCGGATTGGCGGCAATCGTGGCCGTAGTAATCGCGGCAAAAATCCGGCGGCATTGCTCAAAACTTGCCAGAGCGTCAATCGGGTGGCCCAATTTGGTCAAGGCTACTCCCAAATGATGATGTACCCGGCCCGCTTCAAAAGTAGCTTCCCGACCATCAATCCACAAATAATTCAAAACTTCGCGACTACGTTCAGCTACCAAATCAAAACGATTGAGAGCATTGTGACACTGGATTATATATAAATCACAAAAAAGAATATAATCTTTCTCGTTATTAGCTACAAAAACCTCACGGGCTTCATCTAATAATCGCAAAGCCTTGTTATATTGGCCTAAATGCAAATTATAAAAAGCAATCGATTCTTGATGTTTGGCAACTTCGATAGTATTGCCAAGTTCGCGCTGAATTTGTAAAGCGGCGTTATCTTTTTCGAGAGCCTCGCGGTAGCGGTTCTGCTCGGCCAGAACCAGCGCACTATTGTGCATTAAAGAGGCTTGCAAAAGGCGGGCGGTACGCGGCGGAATTTGGTTGGTTTGGGCGACGACTTGTGCCAGTAAAGCCAAACCTCGGTTATACACTTCGAGAGCCTGTTCGTAATGACCTAGCCGCCAGTGAATCGGCCCAAGATTAACGTCCAGGCCAATTGCCGCTTCGGTTTGGGCGTGTGCCAACAAAACTGGGCGAGCAGTTTCGCCTACTCGGATAGCTTCTTCGTATTCAGTTATTACCCCAAGTGCGAAAATTTTGCCGACCTGTGAACGGGCCGCCTCCAACTCGCTTCCGGCGATAAGGGCCATATCACGCGCTTCATCATAAAGGCCGATAGCTTCGCGATGATGCCCCTGCCACCGGGCGGCGTTACCCTGAGTCATCAAGGCTAAAGCTTTGTGGAGAGGTTTTTGAGAGAGTTCGGCGGCATAGCACATACTATCGACCAGTAGCAAGGCACAGGCAAGCCCAGCCCGTTCTTTGACACGGCTGGCCCGCTTTTTCATTTCCTGCATAGCCTCAGTAGTTATAGCCTGTTGGTGTGCATCCAGCAAGGCGCGTAATTCTGCGGCGGTGCTACACTGCTCCCACTGTTCTAAAAAAGTATTCGCGTCCGGCATGTATTCTACCTTGCGCCGCAATGCTTGTTTTAGCATTTGCAATAACTGGCGTTCACCCTTCGCCAGTTCCCACTCCCAAAAGATAAATTAGTTTACCTGAATAGTCGAAATTACTACAACTTTATCCGGCATGGTCAGTTCCAGCCCAAATTGCCGAATTGGGGCAAGATTTTCAAAAACAAAATACCCGGCATCGTCAATTTCCTGAATAGCTACCGCTTCCGTTCCCTGAAATAACCGCACTTCCAGTCCTTTTAAATCGTCCGGCAAATAGCTATCGTGCAGAACCTGGCCCATTACCGTAACATCCCGGCGACGTGGCCCGTTAGTTTCAATGCTAACCGTAACCTGCACTTCTTCGGCTTCGTAAACTTGTGGCATACCGTCCAAAGCTACCCCCGTGTCCAGCCCTGCCCCGCGCACTCCCGCGAAACTCAGCCCGCTCTGCGGCTGCCCTAACGAGCGCAAAGCGGCTTCGACCCGGCGCAACCAGCCTTTAGTCCAAAGCCCCACTTTGGGTTCAGGACGAGTGACAGGCGGAGCGACTAAATCCAATTCGGGCAACCACTTTTGCAAAAGGTTTAGCTCGGTAGTGCAAAATTCGCAAACTGACAAATGCGCCGCAACCCGTTTGTTTTCCAGGGTTTCCAGCAAGCCAAGATTATATTCGCCCAGCGTTTGCGGTTCAAGGCACATCCGGGCCAGGCGTTCGGCAGGCAGAGTAAAGCGAAAATTTAACTGCACCAGATTATCAAGTTTTTGATAGCTGGCTACTTCTTGCCGACAAAATGGACATAGTGCATAATGCGCCACAAATTCAGGGCGGCCTTGCCCATCCAGGAAAGCCATATAATCGCTATTAGTAACCGCTTTAGGGTCTATGCACTCAAGCATATCAATCATTTTAAATTCATTCCTTGAAAAATCTCTTATCAGTCCTATTTTATAGGATAGCCCGTTTTGATAAGAGTAACTTCCTCTCAAACTCTGAATGACTCCTGCAACCGTAATGATTGTCGTCCGTTACATCTCTTGACAGGGATGCTGGGAAAAGCAATTTTCTCTTTCTGCTTATATTAACGTGATTGTTTATCTTTTTCTCTATAAATTTCAACCCAATATAGCAAGAGTTTTGAGCTTAACTGGCCTCTTCCCGGCGCAAACGTCGTTTTAATCGCCATAAAATATTTTTGCGACGCTGGTAAACCTCGTCCACCGAAGGAAATTGTTTCGGGAATTGCTGGCTAATTTCGCGAGGTGGCATATCCATAATAAAAAGCAAAGTTACCACCCAACGGTCTGCCGGGTCGTCTAGCACTTTCCAGACATACTCCCAAAAATCGGCCCGTTGCAGCTTATCCAAGACCATTTCTTCAGCATCATCACTTCCAGCTAATTCTACCGAAGGTTTGGATTCACCCGCGTCATCGTCTTGCGAACCGGGCAAAGGTATATCCCGTTCCCGCGCTTTTTTGTCGCGCAAGGAGTCAGTTACCACCGACCAGCAGCAAGTTTTAAGATATTGCAAAAGGGCGGGTAAATCGGTAAAGCGACTAAACTTTTCGGGAGTGAGCGAACGAAATAAATTAAAGAAAGCCGCATTTAATAAAGCTTCCTCTTCATAATCGTAAGCTTGCGCTCCATATGACCGAAAGCATTGTCGAACCCAGTTTAAGGCAGAACTGCCATATTGCTCCATCAAAGCAACCCAGGCTAATTCATCTTTATCTACAATTGCCCTGCGCCATATTTCAAAACAGGCAGTCGGGTCATATTTTTGCCGTAATTTGTATATTTCGGTTTGTTCCCGGCAACTTTTAATTAAATCATCCAGCGATTTCAAGGCAATATTTTTCTCTTATAATTGTATTTTAGTATTTTCTACACTTAACAGTATTTCAGGAGCATAGCTGTCAGATGAATTTATTATAACACCCTCGTAAAAAGTTTACAACGATTGAGTAAACGTGAAAATGTAACCGAGATGCTATAAGCCTTGATGTATCCAACCCTTACCTTTTTGTTTAAAAAGCTTTATACTTACTTTTGCTACTTTACAGATTTAAAAGCGTCACAAAAATGGTGGTAAACTACTTGTGGGCTGGTAAAACCAGCTTTTAGCCCGGTCATTCTGGGCGACGATTACCAGCCGTTTTAGACTAAGGTGAGTCTAAGCGAAGAATCTTTTTGATTAAGTCAGTTTGATTGGTCAAAGTAGTGGTTAAGATAAAAGGATATATAAAATAACGGGGAATAAACGGTAATATTGTTTTGGCTAAAGTTAAAGTAAATCCTAATAAACGAATAAAATTAGTCGAAGTCGAGCTTTCCTGGCAGGAAGAACCCGGTCCTGTTCCGTCCGGCTACGATGAAATGCGGGTGCTTGTGCGTCAAAATAGCGTTCCTGTTGCTTATGTAAATCTAACCCCTTCTTCTCTACCTTTCGCTGCTTTGCTCAAGCTTGCACTTTCAAATAAAAGTACCTCGCCTGACCCAACAAACCCCAAGCCTGAGTCCTCAAGCGTCAGTGGTCAAGCCTTAATATCAGTTGCCGTCTGTACCCGTAACCGAACCGAACAACTACGCGATACCCTCCAAAGCTTGATTGCCCAAACTTATCCGCATTTTGAAATTCTGGTTATAGATAATGCCCCATCTGACACTAGCAGCCATCAGCTTGTCGCCGAGTTCATGGCAGCTTCATTTTCATTCTCTTCGCTCGATACTTCACCTTCCGAAGAATTTAGTTCTCAAATACGTTATATTGTCGAACCTCGGCCCGGTCTGGATTGGGCGCGAAACCGGGCGATAAAAGAAGCGCGAGGCGAAATTATTGCGTACACCGATGACGATGCCCGGCCCGACCCAAATTGGTTGGAAGAAGTAGCACGGGCTTTTGAAGATAAAACGGTGGCGGCAATGACCGGGCTGGTAATTCCCGCCGAGCTGGAAACCTCGGCCCAAGTTATCTTTGAGGATTTGTACGGTGGCTTTGGCAAAGGTTTTGAGCGCAAACTTTATCATAAAAGCCGACCATTGCGCCGGGCTTTCCCTTATGCTGCCGGGATTTTTGGGGCGGGCTGCAATATGGCTTTCCGGCGCGAAGTTTTCGAGCAAATTGGCGGCTTTGATACCGCTCTTGATGTTGGTACGGCTACGGGTGGTGGCGGTGACATGGATATTTTTATTCGGGTGTTACGCGAAGATTTTACCCTGCTGTACGAGCCAAAAGCGGTTGTGCGGCACTTGCATAGGCGTGACCTACCAGCCTTGCAACGCCAGATGGCTGGTTATGCTTGCGCCTTCTACGCCTATCTTTTCAAGTGGGCCATTACTGACTGCTACCGGGCGGCGGACATTTTGGGATATGCCGCTCGTGCCTGGTTTAACTGGATTTTTCTCAAGGCTGTTTTCGCCTTGCTGGGCAAAAACGGTGTACCACCACGCATTGCCCTGACGCAATTTCTGAATGCTCCGCGTGGCCCGTTCGCCTATGCCTACGCTAAATTTAAGGCGCGAAAGCTCTCGAAGCTATCCTAGAAACTTACGCCGAATGTATTTAGGTTTAGAGAGATAAAGATAGTTCAAACACCTGAGAGGCTTCAGAGTGGCTTTACAGCTAAAAACTCCCCTGATAAAATTTGAAAAAACTCAAACCTTTACCCTTGCTGATGGATATATTCTTTAGATAGTTAGCTAATAATCCGTCAGGAGGTGAATTTATGCGTGGGCGACAAATATTGGCAGAAATGATAGCGGTGCTGCTTTTAATGGGGTGGTTGGCTACAAGCGCAATAGCAAAAGGGCCACCCGCTAAAATATTGATAAGCGGGCCGGGTATTGCGGGCGACAAAGAGTTTGCCGAAGCGAAAATGCTTGAGAAAATCGGGCTGGGTGGGCTGGAAGATTTCAGTCCGCATGATGGGAGTTGGAGACAACCTTCGGATTTGCGCGGGACAGGTTTTGTGGTAACTCGTTATATGCAAAATGGCGCGGCAAAGTTGTTCGCATTTGACCGCTTGCGCTATTACCCCGACCAACCGGGCGGACGTGATGCTATTTTTTACGAGGGAATAATTGGGGGCGGCTCGGAATATGACGGGAAGTGGTTTTATGCCACTAACGAAGAACAAACCGCAATGCGCGAAATTTTGGCGGTGCTTGTCCCAGCTCAGGCAAAGGTTAGCACTCTTCCGACGGCTGGTTTGGGCGGGCAGAATATGGGGCAAGCCGAGCCATTCACCCTGTTTGTGCTGGCAGGTTTGATTTTGGCTGGAATGGTAGCGGCTTTTGGGCTGCTGGTGCAACTTAAAAATACGATTAAATAACTATTTTTAGATGGGAGACTACTCCGTCACCAGATTTTCGCTGGAAATTTAGTGGCGGAGCAAGTTTTTGCCTGGTGGAAATTTAGTTGTAGACCCCTTTGCACATAAGTGGGGTAGAGCTTACCACCATATCCGAGTGAGAAGGCAGATAGGTGCAAGGTTTCCAGCCTAACCAATCATGCTTGAATAAGTTTTGTTCATTTTTTATCTAACCTGTGATTAAATAGTAGCATAATTAAAGAGGTGTAACATAAAAGAGTTATTAAATAATTGGGTAGTAGTATTACAAGTGGATGAAGATAAAACCAAAAGATAAAAGACAGAAGAATAAAATTTATTTAATCATCTTTCTGCCTTTTATCTTTTGGTTTTGTAATTAGAATTTTGTTCCAAGCCTTTGAGGGTTAAATCAACCCTTCCATCCATTCAATTGTAATGCGGTTGGCCTCAAGGTCGATTGTTTTAATAATATCCTTGATAGCCGGGAGCAAAACATCTTTTTCGGATTTAGGGCCGCGTACTACATAAATATCGTTGGAGCTAAGGCTCTCGACATTGACCACCTTACCGATAAAATCATCTTGGGTAGTGTAAACTTCCATACCGATTATTTGGAAAATATAGTATTCACCTTCGGGCAAAGGTACAACTTCGGTGCGCGGTACTGCTACCGTGTAGCCCCGCAATTGGTCAGCCTGTTCGTTTTTGGTAACGCCTTCAAAGCGCAAAACCACTTGCTTCTCGTTTTGAACGCGGGCCGAAAGCAAGCTGTATTTTTGGCGTGGGGCGTTTAGGGGTGCGCCGGGCGGGGCTAAATAAGCTTCCTCCATTCGGTCAAAACGTTCGGGGAAATCGGTTTGAATACTAGCCTTGACCGCACCACGCAACCCAAAGGGAGTAGCGATTTCGGCGACGATTACGTATTCCAGTTCGTTAGATGGAAAATCGAAAGCAGGTTTAGCTACTTTGGGTGCTGTAGGTACTTTAGGCTTGGGGGTAGCGGCTTGAATCGAATTATTAGCTGGACGAGATTGGGTCGGTTGGCGTTTTGGATTAAAATTACGCTCGCGCTGTGGCTTGAAGCGGGGTTTTTTTTGTTCTGGCATAAAATCTTTTCTGGCAATAGTAGAGCCTGGTTCTTTAATTCTTGAAATTACCAGGACAGAAGCAGGCTCTCAATCTACCACATTTTTCAGGCTAAGACTGAATTTCCAGGGTCGCCCGTTTGCCTTCGCGGGCGGCGGCTACCGCCAGCAAGGTACGCATTGCTTTGGCAATTTTGCCCTGCTTGCCGATAACTTTGCCCATATCGTCCGGGGCTACTGCCAGTTTGACGATTACCGAATGGGTGCCTTCAATCTGGCGAACTTGTACCGCGTTAGGGTCGTCTACCAGCGATTGCGCCATATACAAGACTAAATCTTTCATCGTTTCCTATCCTGGTTACAGTCGTTATTTTAAAAGTCTTTTCTCAGGCTCATAAACCAAAGCTGAATTAGCTGGCTTTGGCTGCTTTAGGCTTGACCGGCGAAAATGCTTTGGTTTGGACATCAAAGCCTTGCTTCTTGAGCAGATAGGCTGCGGTATCGCTGGGCTGTGCGCCAACTCCCAGCCAATAAGTAACCCGTTCGGTTTCCAATTTAACTTCGGCGGGTTCGGTCAACGGATTATAAGTACCAATAGTTTCGATGAAGCGACCATCACGGGGCGAAGTGCTTTCAGCCACTACAATGCGGTAAAAAGGGCTTTTCTTGGAACCCATGCGCTTCAATCTAATTTTTACCACTTAACTCTTTCCTCCAGATTCAATTAACAGTTCAGACGCATAATTTATTACTAATAGTTCAAACTAGCGAATGGTAATTATACTCGAACAATCCTCCCCTGTCAAACCAGCTTTAGCCCTTTTTTAGCCCAAAAAAAACAGCCCATAGCTCGAATCCTGCATAACGCGAAAGCTTCTAAACTCAAATAGCTCTCTGATTATCCAAGCTTCAAGCTATGGCCTTTCTCAAGCTTTAGCAAAAATTAGCCGTCCAGCGTGCTGAGGTCGCCGAGCGGTTCGCCCAATTCTTTAGCCCGAATAACCCGGCGCATAATCTTGCCCGAACGGGTCTTGGGCAAACTTGGCACGAATTCCAGCTCGTCGGGAACAGCCACCGGGCCAACGTTGCTTCGAACATGCAGGCGCAGTTCTTTTGCCAATTCGTCGCTGGCCTCAAACCCGTTCTTGAGAATAACGAATACTTTAACGTGTTCACCTTTTAGCTCGTCCGGCTTGCCAATCGCGGCTACTTCGGCTACGGCAGGATGACTGACCAAACTGGATTCGATTTCCATTGAACCAAGTCGGTGTCCGCTAACCTTGATAACATCGTCAACCCGGCCCTGAATCCAGAAATAGCCATCGTCATCTTTATGGGCAGCATCTCCGGCAAAGTAAACATCCTCAATCGTATTCCAGTAACTTTCGTAGCGGGCCGGGTCGCGGTAAATCGTCCGCATCTGGCTCGGCCAGGGATGGCGAATGACCAAAAAGCCGCCTTTGTCGTGTCCAACCGTATTACCTTGCTTGTCCACCACATCGGTTTCAATGGTAGGAAGCGGGCGGGTAGCACTGCCGGGCTTGAGCGGCAGCATAGGAGTAGGTGAAATCATCATCGAGCCGGTTTCAGTCTGCCACCAGGTATCCATAATTGGCAGCTTGCTTTTGCCGATAGTCTCATAGTACCAAATCCAGGCTTCCGGGTTAATCGGTTCGCCCACCGTCCCTAACAGGCGCAAACTGCTTAAATCGTGCTTGTTCGGGTAGTCCTCACCGTGTCGCATCAGGCTACGAATAGCGGTTGGCGCAGTATAAAGAATAGTAACCTTGTACTTTTCGACAATGCTCCACCATCGGTCAGGGGCGGGGTACATCGGAATACCTTCAAACATTACACTGGTCGCAGCGTTCATAAGCGGCCCGTAGATAACGTAAGTATGCCCGGTAATCCAGCCTACATCGGCAGTACACCAGTAAACGTCATCGTGCTTCATATCAAAGACAAATTTAGTGGTGGTATAAGCCCCTACCGCATAGCCGCCCTGTACATGGACTACCCCTTTGGGCTTGCCGGTTGAACCACTGGTATAGAGGATAAAAAGCATATCTTCCGCGTCCAATTCCTCGCAAGGTACAACCGTATCCGGGCCAAACTCGGCGCAAAGCTCTTTCCACAAAATGTCGCGGCCTTCGGTTAGTTTTACTTCGCCGCCCAAACGCTGCCAGACTACTACTTTTTCAATCGTGGGCGTTTCGGCTATGGCTTCATCGACCAGCGTTTTAAGGTCAACCAGTTTGCCGCCACGATAGTTGCCATCGGCGGTAATCAAAATTTTGGATTCACAGTCAATAATACGGTCACGAAGTGCGCTGGCGGCAAAACCACCAAATATTACTGAATGAGCCGCCCCTAACCGGGCGCAAGCCAGCACCGCCACCACCTGTTCCAGGATAGCTGGCATATAAATTGAGACTCTATCGCCCTTCTGCACGCCCAGCTTTTTGAGACCCGCTGCCAGCCGGTTCACTTCCTGGTACAACTCTTTGTAAGTCAGGCTGCGGGTTGAGCCGTCGTCGCCTTCCCAATGATAAGCCACTTTGTGTTCAACGGCAGTACCCATGTAGCGGTCAAGGCAGTTATAGACTATATTAAACTTGCCGCCGTTAAACCAGTTAAAAAAGGGCTTGTTTGTCCATTCAAAAACGCTATTCCAGGGCTGATACCAGTGCAGTTGCTTTGCCATATCGCCCCAGTATTCTTCCCGGTTGGCAAGTGACCACTTATAAAATTCGTCGTAGTTGGTAAAGCCTTTGGTTTGCATATAGGCCAGCAAATTAGAGTTTTCCACAACTTCCTTAGTGGGGGTAAATACACGTAGTTCGCTCATTACCCTATCGGTAGCATCGAATTTGAGGTTGTTGCTCATCCCTGCTAGTCCTCCCTTTCGTCATAGTAAAATTTGGCTCCAGCAATGGAACACAAAGGAATTCAATTTTTCAGGAATATATCGGCGACAATAACGCTCGAAAGCAATATCTGAATGAAGTTAGTATAGATTAAGCTCGCGATTCTTTCAACCCTAAATCGCCCCATATAGACCATTGGCGGGCAAATATCAGCAAGTGATAGAAAAAGGCAGATTTTTGGGTCATAATTAATATCACATAAGAAAGCTTTAAGCATAGGATTGAAACTGCCTATGTCTGGCGGATTGACGCGCCTGACTAACTTGATTACAATCTAGCCATCCTTGTTGTAAATACAGGTTTGACGTATAATTAATTCAGATTTGCTTAACATATTGCAACCAAGCTGTTAGCTTAATCATTTAACGGTACGCACTCGCAGCGAGAGAAGGAAGAATCAATGAAGATACACGAGTACCAGGCCAAAGAAATTTTGCGCCGTTACCAAATCCCGGTACAGGCGGGCGAAATTGCGACCAGCCCGGAAGAAGCCCGCGCCATTGCCGAAAAAATAGGCAGAGCGGTGGTAGTCAAGGCTCAGGTTCACGCGGGCGGACGCGGTAAAGCAGGCGGAGTAAAATTTAGCAAAAGCCCCGAAGCCGCGCAGGAAAACGCCAGCAAAATTTTGGGAATGAACATTAAAGGCAGCACAGTGCATAAAGTGCTGGTTACGGATGCCGCCGATATTCAGAAGGAATTTTATCTGGGTATTATCCTAGACCGGGCTTCCAAGACGGTTACAGTAATGGGCAGTTCGGAAGGCGGCGTAGAAATTGAAGAAGTTGCCAAAGATAACCCTGAAAAAATTATCAAGATTCAGGCCGACCCTTTTATGGGTTTAGGCGATTACCAGGCCCGCGAATTGGCTTTCGGGATGGGTATTGCTCCTGAAAAAATCAACGGTTTTGTTACTATTACCCGCGAACTTTACCGGGCTTATATAGAAAACGATGCCGAAATTTTGGAAATTAACCCGCTAATTTTGACTGAGCAGGGCGATTGGCTGGCTTTGGATGCCAAAATGGTCTTTGAGGATAACGGGGTAGCCGTCCGCCACAAGGAAGCTGAGGCTTTGCGGGATTTGGGCGAGGAACAACCCGCCGAAGACGAAGCCCGCCGCGCTGGTTTGAGTTATGTCAAACTGGATGGCAATATTGGCTGTGTGGTGAATGGGGCAGGGCTGGCAATGGCGACAATGGATTCGCTCAAGCTTTACGGTGGCGAACCGGCCAACTTTTTGGACATTGGTGGCGGTGCGAAAAGCGATAAAGTAACCGCCGCCATCCGCATTATTCTGAGCGACCCGAATGTTAATGCGATTCTTTTTAACATTTTTGGCGGCATTACTCGCGGCGATGATGTGGCGCGGGGAATTGTAACCGGGCTAAAAGAAGTTCAAACTAATGTACCAATTGTTATCCGTTTGGTTGGGACGAACAGCGAGGAAGGGCGGCGCATTTTGGAAGAAGCCGGCCTGAAATCCGCCGAAACTTTGTCGGAAGCAGCCCAAAAAATAGTAGCCGTTGCTAATCAGCGATAATAGCAGTCGGTTCTAGCCAAGAAAAGCCAGCTAGAACCCGCCGCTAAAAAAGGAATAATCAACGAAAATGAGTATTTTAGTAAATAAAAATACGCGGCTACTGGTGCAGGGAATTACAGGCCGCGAGGGGGGCTATCATACCCGCCAGATGATTGAGTACGGCACAAATGTAGTCGGGGGGGTGTCTCCCGGCAAGGGCGGCACAATGGCCGAGAACGTACCTGTTTTTAACACTTGCAAGGAAGCAGTCGCTGCAACTCAGGCGAACGTTTCTATTATTTATGTTCCGGCTAAATTCGCGCCCGATTCGATTGTGGAAGCGGTAGACGCGGGTATTCCTCTGGTGGTTTGTATTACCGAAGGCATCCCGGTGATTGATATGGTAAAAGTTTACCATTATGTAAAGCTAAAGGGAGCGCGGCTAATCGGCCCGAACTGTCCCGGCTTGATTACTCCGGGTGAGGCCAAAGTTGGGATTATGCCGGGCTTTATCCACAAGCCGGGTAATATTGGTCTGGTCTCCAAAAGTGGTACGCTTACTTATGAAGTGGTCAACGCCTTAACTCTCAAGGGTTACGGTCAGTCTACCGCCGTCGGGATTGGTGGCGACCCGATTATTGGCACAAGTTTTATTGATATTTTGGAATTGTTCCAGAATGACCCAAACACCGAAAAAATCGTGATGCTGGGTGAAATTGGTGGCAATGCCGAGATTGTGGCGGCGGAATATGTCAAGGAATTTGTGACCAAGCCGGTAGTCGGCTTTATCGCTGGACAAACCGCCCCTCCCGGCAAACGCATGGGCCACGCTGGAGCAATTATTAGTGGCGGTGAAGGAACGGCTGCCGAAAAAATCGCGGCTTTCAAACGCTGCGGTATCGAAGTTGCCGACAGCCCGGCCCAAATCGCTGACATTATCTAAAGAGTTTTGAGTTTTGAGTTTTGAGTTAAACCTGAATATTTAACTCAAAACTTAAACTGATTTACCCCGCTTTGCCGTAAAGAGTGCTACCGACAACTTTAGTCTCAAAGATTGGTAAACGAGCGGGGGCGGGACCTTTGACTACCTCGCCCGTTTTGTCATACTGGCTACCGTGACAGGGACAAACGAACATGTTCTGGTCGGCCTTGTAAGGCACTTCGCAGCCCTTGTGAGTACAAATATTACTAAAAGCCACTACTTGCCCGCCCTTGTTATAAACAAAGCCCTTTTTGTCATTGACCATAATTGCTACCGGGTCAGCATCGGCCTTAAAACTTTCAGCCGGGCCAATTGCGCTAAAACCTGCCGGAGC
>JBBQGP010000066.1:0-25811 GCA_038323095.1 Chloroflexia bacterium
ATAAGGACGCAAGCCACTTGCCAGCACTTGCCGGAAGATAGCCAGACGTTCGCGCCGTAATTCTGGTTTATGCCGCAGTAACAGCTTTATCCCTTCTTCGGCATACTCCAAAATGTAAAGGGCGAGAAGCCAGAAACGCAAGAATTCGGCGAAAAGCGGGCCGTACCATTTGCGAAAATAAGTTACTTTACTGGCATTAAAGTTGATGTAGCGTTGCGGCTTGTTCTGGACGCTGCTTTGCCCCTCCTGATGGGTTACGACGGCATCAGGAGTGTACCAGCATTCCCAATTTCTCAGAGCGGCCCGACGGCAAAAATCAACCTCTTCGCTGTACATAAAAAAGCGTTCGTCCAGCCCGCCGATTTGCTCAATTACGTCGCGGCGCACCAGAAAAGCCGCCCCAACCAGCCAATCTACTTTCTGCACGTAATCCACTGGCATATCCTTCATATAGAAGCGGTCTAAAGCCTGCCAATTCTTGAAGGGGCGGCGCAATTGCAAAGTAGTGCTTTCCACCAAAGCCAAAACTCTACCGGGAAAGCGGCGGCGGTTCGATTGTAACGAGCCATCGCCGTAGCGCAACATTGGCCCGACTATCCCGGCCTGTGGTCTTTCCTCCAAAAGCTTTACCAGCGATGCGAGTGCGCTCGGTTCGAGTTTCGCATCCGGGTTCAGGAAGAAAAGATAACGGCCTTGCGCCGCCCGCAAACCCTGATTGCAGCCACACGGAAAGCCAAGATTATGCTCATTTTCGATTAGTTTAACCTGGGGGAATTTTTCTTTGATTAATTGCGGGCTATTATCGCTGGAAGCGTTATCAACTACAATCGTTTCCACCGCCAGCCCATCTTCGACCCGTTCAAAAACGCTCCGCAAACACTCATCCAAAAGAGAAGCAACGTTATAGCTGACGATGATAATAGATACATCGAGAGTTGTTTTCATTATTTATTTAGATAAATCCTACTCAAAAAGAACACTCACTTTTAGTTTAAAGCCCGGAATTACCGTTTCCCCGTCTAATTCGTCATTTGGGCCGAGTAATCCTGGTAAAGAATCGTCGGCATGATAAACAAAAACGCCGGGATTATAGGGGTCAACTCCCCATATTAAGCTTACTCTAAATCGCTGATATTCTCAACTTTTTCGACTATTTTAAGCAAATTCATCGCTTGTTCCTGGCTTACCCCGGCCTTACCCTCGGTAGAATTTAGCGCAAAGATGCAAAGACTTTATATTTCCGACTTTTGGTTTTCCCCTGTGGGCGGGTATTAAGCTTTTTCCGTCTTTTTGGTGGCTTCGTTTTGGACATCGGGCCAGGTTTGAGCAGGCCCTTTACGTCTTTAGGTAAAATTCTTTGTTTGAAACAAAACCCCGCTCCTGTTCAAGCCAGGAGCGGGGTTTTGTTGTTACAAACTAACTCGACAAATCTTTTTAGGGCAAGGGCCAAAATTATTAAAACTTTAGCCCTGGCCCTTGACCACTTTTTTAGTAGTCCATACCGCCGCCCGGCATTGACGGAGCAGAGGACTTGTCTTCAGGCAAGTCGGTGATAAGGGCCTCAGTGGTTAAAATCATACCCGCAACCGAACCAGCGTTTTCTACCGCGCTGCGGGTTACTTTAACCGCTTCGATAATCCCGGCTTCGACCATGTCCATGTACTCGCCACTAATCACGTCATAACCGAAGTTCTTCTTGCCTTCGGTAGCATAACGCATTACGCTCTGGTAAACTACGCTGCCATCCTGACCGGCATTGGCAGCAATCTGGCGAATCGGCTCTTGCAGAGCGCGACGCAGAATGTTGACACCCGTCAAAATATCGCCATTGGCTTTTACGTTTTCGAGCGAAGAAATCGAGTTCAAGAGAGCCACACCACCACCGGGAACAAAACCTTCTTCAACGGCGGCGCGGGTTGCGCTCAAGGCATCCTCGACGCGGTGCTTCTTTTCTTTCAGTTCGGTTTCGGTAGCAGCTCCGACGCGGATAACCGCTACGCCACCAGCCAGCTTAGCCAGGCGTTCCTGCAATTTTTCGCGGTCAAAATCGCTGGTAGTAGTTTCAATCTGGGCGCGGATTTGGTCAACACGAGCCTTGATAGCCTTTTCGTCGCCGCGACCTTCGATAATAGTAGTATTATCTTTGTCGCTGACAATCCGGCGGGCGCGGCCCAAATCCTGAACCGTGGCACTATCCAGCTTGCGGCCTATTTCTTCGCTAATTACCTGACCACCGGTCAGAATAGCGATGTCGCGCAACATTTCCTTACGGCGATCACCGAAGCCAGGAGCTTTCACGGCCAATACGTTCAAAGTACCGCGCAATTTGTTGACTACCAAAGTCGCCAGAGCTTCGCCATCGACATCTTCCGAAATGATAACGAAGTTTTTGCTGACGGCCAAAGCTTTTTCGAGAACCGGCAGAATATCACTGATAGCCGAAATCTTCTTGTCGGTAATCAGAATTAGCGGGTCTTCGAGGGCGGCTTCCATCCGTTCGGTATTGGTCACAAAATAAGAGCTGATATAGCCCCGGTCAATCTGCATACCTTCGGTATATTCTTTTTCGTACTCGCGGCCCCGACCTTCTTCGACGGTAATAACGCCGTCCTTGCCGACCTTTTCCATTACTTCAGCAATCAAAGCCCCAATTTCGGGGTCGGCGGCGGAAATGGTCGCTACCTGAGCAATTTGCTCCTGAGTGCTAACGGCAGTTGCCTGAGCCTTGAGGCCATCAACGATAGCGGCTACGCCCAAATCAATTCCGCGCTTTAGCAACATTGGATTAGCACCGGCGGCTACGTTCCGCAAACCTTCGTGAACGATGGCCTGAGCCAAAACCGTCGCAGTGGTTGTACCGTCACCAGCAATATCGTTGGTTTTAGTAGCGGCTTCCTTGAGAAGCTGTGCGCCCATATTTTCAAATGGGTCTTTTAATTCAATTTCTTTGGCAACGGTAACACCATCGTGAGTTACAGTCGGTGCGCCGAATTTCTTATCAAGAGCCACGTTGCGACCCTTCGGGCCGAGGGTGGTCTTTACGGCATTAGCCAGGATGTCCACGCCACGCTTTAGCGATTGGCGGGCCTCATCAGCATTTTGAAGCTGCTTGGGCATTTTTTTAATTCTCCTCTTGCTTGTTCTTCTTTACTGATAACTTAATAAATCAGGTTCTCGCCGGAAGTTAAAAGGGGACTAGCCCTCAACAATCGCCAGCACGTCTTTTTCACTCAAGATAAGGTATTCTTCCCCATCAACCTTGAATTCAGTTCCAGCATACTTGGCGTACAGGACTTTCATTCCTTCCTGCAACTCCATCGGGATGCGATCACCCTTCTCGGTCAGACGGCCACTACCTACGGCAATGATTTTGCCTTCCTGGGGCTTTTCTTTAGCCGTATCAGGCAGGAAAATACCGCTCTTGGTTTGCTCTTCTTTCGGGGTGGGCATAATAACAACCCGGTCTCCCAACGGTTTGAGACTCGCCATGTTAGTCCTTAACCTCCTCTTATAGATACTCAGTATCAATATTAAACAGTTGCTTGTTCGCTCAAAAATTTGCTGCTCAAGCAAGCAACCACATTACAAATAAAATCCAGAGTTCTTTGCTGTTTCGCAGTTCTTTTAGCACTCGTTATACTTGAGTGCTAACTCCTGTAGAATATTAACGCAACTAAACATTTATCGCAAGACACCTTAAAGCTATTTATAGCCATTTACATATGCATTTAAGGTCAAAACTTATTTGATTTCGTTGATTTTCGCGTTTTTTCAATGATTTTGGCAATTAAAGCTTTAGAGTGCCAGGATTTTGTTAGAGCGGCCAAAAAAGCGGAATACAGGCACGGTAATGCTGTCTGTAATGTAGTTGTAATACAATCGAAATGAGAAACTTGTAAGGATTAAAATATGTTGTACTATAGGGGAACATTTTTCCCTCGTCGCATCCTGTCAATCTGAAAGTCCGTAACGTTTAAGCTGACATGGTATAATGTTAGGCCAGCTAGGGGAAAACCACACTGATTTAATTGGTTTAATTATTTTGGGTAATTTGATTATTTTTTGATTGGTTTGAAAGGAACTGCTTTAGTTTGTACACTCTGAAATTATTGCTCCGTACTATGCGCCCGAAGCAATGGTCAAAAAACGTCATTTTATATGCTGGAATGGTTTTTGACCGACATTTGTTTGATGTCAGGTACTTTACGCTGGTAACGCTGGCTTTTATTTCGTTCTGTGCCGTTAGCAGCGCAGTTTATCTTCTGAACGATTTGATAGATATAGAAAAAGACCGCCGCCACCCTCGCAAGTGCAAACGTCCTCTGGCATCTGGCGCACTCAAACCAATCTATGCTATTATTGCCTTTTTCCTGCTGCTGGGCGTAACCCTTCCGCTTTCGTTTGTGCTACAGCCGCTCTTTGGGCTGGTAGTGCTGGGTTATTTTGTACTACAGGTTGGCTATTGCTTTTTGCTCAAAAACATTGTGATTTTGGATGTATTTGCCATTGCGACAGGTTTTGTTTTGCGGGCGGTGGCCGGAGCAGTAGTTATCGAGGTAAAAATTTCGCCCTGGTTGCTGGTTTGTACTATGTTACTGGCTTTGTTTCAGGCTTTGTCGAAACGCCGTCACGAGCTGGTTTTGCTGGCGGATGGCGCAACCGACCACCGCAAGATTTTGAGCGAATATTCTAGCGAGTTGGTACAGGAAATGATTTCGGTAGTGACCAGCGCGGTAGTAGTGGCCTACTCGCTCTACACTATTCAGGCCGAAAACGTCCCTAAAAATAGCGCAATGGCTCTGACTATTCCTTTTGTGCTTTACGGAATTTTTCGCTATCTGTATCTGGTTTACCGCAAGGATGAAGGTGGTAGCCCGGAAGAACTTTTACTTAAAGATATTCCTCTTTTGGTCGATATTGTACTATGGGGAATTTGTAGTGTTAGTATATTATATTTATTTCCGATTCGCTAAGAACCTATTTTAAAACAGGGCCGAATTTTTGTAGGATATTGCTCTGCCAATAGATAAAACCACTAACTTTGTCTGAGCAAATCCAGATTACCTTCTACAAATTTCCCAGCCATTGACCCAAAAAAGCTGCCAGTAATCCCAGAAAGTAGCTGCCAAACAAGTTATTTAGCAGGGCCAGCCGAATTTTCTTCTGACGAAGTAGAGCCAAAGTTTCATAAGTATAAGTGGAAAAAGTAGTGTAGCCGCCGCAAAAGCCCACCGCTACCAGCCAGCGATAAGCCGGGTCGGGAAAAACTGAACGGGCCGCCAGTGCCAGGAATAACCCCAGTACAAAGTTACCCGTCAGATTGATGATAAACGTTCCATATGGGAAAGCGACCCCGTAGCGGTTAGCCGCCCAATTTGCCATTGCATATCGAGCAACTGCCCCCACAAATCCGCCTGTTCCTACCGCTAATAAATCCCACATGAGTCAGTTTTGAACTTTGAGTTTTGAATTTCAGCAACTCAGCCAGCTTTTTTATTGTAGGAGGGATTTCCAATCCCGATAAAGACGACTTTGGGTAAAATCGGGATTGGAAATCCCTCCTACAACTGAACCATTACTTTGAGCTTTGAGTTCTAATCTTGAGCTTGCATTTAACTCAAAACCTGGAACTCAAAACGCAAAACTCCTTTAATGCCCGCGATTGGGGCGACGGGGAGGCACGTGACAGTTATTGTGCTGGCGTAGTTCGCGCGGCTGGGCCATAGTTTCGGCCTGACCTTCAGGACGCGGGTGAGTGGTGCGACGACGACGCGGACGGCGCACCGGTACACCCGGCGCGATAATCTGTGGGTCTACCACTTCCTCATCCGCTTCTTCTTCCTCACCTTCCGCTTCTACGCCATCGTGAGCGTGCTGCGTGTCGTCTACAGGGTGTGCTGCTTCTAGCTCCACCGTGTTTTTGAAGCCACCTGCCGAAGCGGGTTCTTCGCCATCCGGGGCGTATTGCGGTTCGCCCTGCACCTGTTGCCCGGTGTCGCCTTCCGCTCCCGGCATTTCGATAACCTGAGAATGAACCTCTTCCCCGGTTACAGCTTGCATTTCAGACTGGTGTCCGGCGGCAGCTTCGTGGTGCGAGTGCGGCTCTTGCTGCGGCTCGTATTCGGGCTGTTGTGGCTGATGCTGCGGCTCGTATTCCGGGCGTGGCTCGTGTTGCGGCGTGAATTCGGGTTCGGCGTAGGGCTGCTGCGGCTCGTGTTCGGGCGAAACGGGTTGGGGAGTATGCTGCTCGGCTTCCAGCGGGCTAACAACTTCCGCTATTGGGTCGTGCGGCTGCTCCATTTGAGGTTGAGCCTCGTGACCCAAATCACCAGCTTCGCCTCCCGCCGGAGCAGTCATTTCGGGTTGCTGACCCTCGAAATGCTCTTGCTGCGACGGCTGCCCATCAAAATGCTCATTGTGCGGTTGTCCGCCAAAATAGGGCTGCTCCCCTTGCTCCTGCCCTTCAAAATGAGGCTGTTGCTCCCCGTGCGAATGGTTTTCATAGTGAACGTGTTCAGCTTGCGGCTGCTCACCCTCGGAATGAGAATGTTCGGCTTGGGTCTGGCCTTCATAATGAACGTGTTCAGCTTGCGGCTGATTTTCGGTTTCAGTCGGGGTGGGCATACCCGGCAAAATTTGCCCGGTTTCGCCCTGCATTTCTACTGCCTCTGAAGTTTGCAATTCCCGCACAGTCTGAGCGTCAGCTTGCGGCTGATTTTCCGACGAATGTTGGTAGCTATCAGGCTGGAAGTCAGCTTGCGGCTGATTTTCACCTTGCGCCTCGCCTCCAGGCTGGCTTACCTCGCCTTCGGTGGTCGCAACGGCCATTTCAGGCTGCTGCTCGGTTTGGCTCGGCTGGAAGTCAGCTTGCGGCTGATTTTCGCCTTCGCTTTCGGACACGATAGCAATAATCGGTACGCCCCCTTCGTCCACCACCATAACCGGGGTGGTTTCGCCTTCCGCCGCCAAATCCTGCATTGCTCCTAACGTTTGCGCGTCGGGGGCAGGGAAGGTTTCGGGCTGCGGCTCGGTCTCAGATAGTTGTTGGGTAGCTTCGGCCTGACTCACTTCCTCGCTAGTGGCAGCTTGGGCAGCCTGGGCTTCGGAAGCACGGGCGGCGGCCAAAGCATAGCGGGCGGCAGGGTGGTCTTCTTGCAAATGAGCGACCTGAACCCGCATTTTTCTGGCTCCCCGCGAATGTACTTCCATTGCCATTTTCAAAATGCTTTCATTAAGCAGTTTTGATAAAATTGCTCCGGCCTGTGATTTGGCTTCGCTTTCGGGCATATGGCGTACCAGATAGTCCCGCACGCTGGATAAGAGTAGCTCATAGCCCAGCCAGCGATTGCGATGGCGCAAACTCTCGACCAGTACAATCACATCTTCAAAGAAAGGCTGCTCCAAAAGCATCGGGCGCGCCCCCAAGCCGGGAATACGCTCGGTGGCCTTCCCCGATTTTTGAGCCGGAGCAGGCGTTTCAACCTTTGACACAGGCTGGGTCGCTTCCGCCTGAGTTACAGGCGCGGGCCGCGCTTCCATCTGGGGGATTGGTTGCGGCTCGTTTTGGCGATTTTGCCCTTGTCCTTGTCCTTCAATCCGGGTGACACGCTCGGCGGCGGCAATTGGTGGCGGGTTATAACCTTCTTCCTGTTCAGGAGCTTCGATGGCGGCCTCAAACGGATTTTCGGTCTGAGCTTTATCACCCGCATCTACTGTAATTGGCGGCAACTGCACCAAATTATAGGTTGGCTCTTCAAGCTGGACGGCTGGTTCAAGGCGGACGTGAGCCAGGACAGTAGCTACCTCGTCTTCCTCCTCATCGTCATCATCATCTACGTTAGCGGTATCAACTCCCAAAACATTGGTCGAATCGCTTTCGCCAAAATCAGTTGTAGTGGTTGGGGTTGCGCCCGGCGCAGTTACCCATAGAATGTGGCCGCTCTGGTCAAGCTGCAAAATTCCGGCCTGTTCTACTGCATTTAACAAAGCCTTGAATTTGGAATAGCCGTAACGCCGTTCGTTAAAGTTGGGAATACGCCGCAACAATTCTTCTTTAAGGTCACGCGCCCGCATTTGGCCGCGCCCACTCGCCCGACTTTGCATTATCTGGCGGATAATATCTTTAACTTCTTCAAAGTTTGAGCCAACCGTCGCCCGTTCGGGGGTTGCGGCAGGAGCAGGAGCGGGGGTCGACGTGGCAGGTTGAGCCTGCACTACCATTGGGGTAGCTTGTGCCGCCTGATTTTGAGCGGAGCGATTTGGCTGCTGCGTTACCGTCGGGCTAGGAGGGGTCGGCTGAATTTGTGGCGTAGGTTGCTGCACATAGGCTTGTGGCTGAACTTGCGGCGTAGTAGGCTGGACTATCGGGTTTTGATAGGCTTGGGGTTGTGGTACAGCCTGAGTTTCGGGCGTTAGCGGATAGCCTCCTGGATATTGTTGTCCGGCAGTAATTGGGTATTGCTGCCCGGCGGTGGGGTAGCCCGAATACTGCGGTTGCCCGGCGGCAGGATACCCCGGTTGAGGCTGCGTCGGGTATTGCTGCCCGGTGACGGGATAACCTGTTTGCGGCAGGCCCGGCTGTTGTACGCCGTAGCCGTAAGCTGGCGGTTGCTGGTTCGGATAGTAATTGTAATTAGGCTGCTGTGGCTGGGCCGTCGGCGGCATAGTTACATCTTTATAAGGTTGGGTAGCAGTCACCCGGCGGCGGTCTCCCGGACGACGACCCCGGCGTGCTTCACGCTCGTTAGTGGCCTGTTGCTGGGCAGTTTGGGCTGTCGTTGGGGGCTGGGGATAATAACCCGGCTGGGGCGGGACGGGGTAGCCGTATTGCTGGTAGTAAGCCGCGTAAGGGTCAACCGGGATGGCGGCAGCCAGTAGCAAACGGTAAGGTACAAATTCGTCGCTGACTTGTTGCAAGATGTTCGCGACGTAGTCCGGCCCGATAATAACTACCCGCCGTCCGCGCAACTTGGCAAGCCGCACAACGGGCATCATATCTTTATCACCTGTGACCAGCACATAAGTGCCGACCTGGGGCAGCAAGTGCAAAAAGTCAATACAGTCTGTCACCATAATCGGGTCGGCCAGACTTTTGCCCTTGCCGGTTTGCCCGCTCAAATCGTTTTGAGAGTGAAAGACCGGGGCGTAAATTGGTTCGACTCCGGCTTTGTAAACTTCGAGCCGGTCAAGCATTACGTTCCATTCGGCGTAGGCGCGGGCAATCACCAGCGTACCGTATTGCTGGGCTTTCTGGACGATTACTTCGATATTGGGTCGGCTTGCGCCCCGGTCAGCATAATTGCTAATAACAAGATTGTCCCAATCAATAAATAAAGCGACCTGGTCGTTATCATTGTCATAGTTACCCCGATTGTTCATATAGGGGTTAAATGGGGAAGTTGGCATAAAGCTTCTGGTATCCTTTCAAGCGATTAACCTGCCTTTTCTGGGTCAGGCTATTATCGCGAAACTTGACTTGACTCCCGCCTCTATCTATACTCAAGAAGTTCCAGATTTTCAGTTTCAGGCTTTTAGTTGAGCAATTCGCCAGAATAACTTTCTCAGGCGAGGTATTTTCTCGAAACCAGAAATTAGAAATCAGAAACTTGAAATTATTATAGGAGGGAGAAATAATTTGGCTAATTCCAGTAAGGCCGATGCGCCACGCAAAGATGGGCGTTTGCCCGACCAATTGCGCGAAGTTCGCATAACGCCGCACTATGTGGAGTGGGCGGAGGGTTCGGCCCTGATTGAATTTGGTAAGACTAGAGTTTTGTGTACGGCTTCGGTAGACGAAAAGCTGCCCCCCTTCCGAATGGGCAAGGGGATGGGCTGGGTTACTGCCGAATATGCCATGCTGCCACGCTCGACCCATACTCGAACCGCCCGCGAGTCGGTGCAGGGCAAGATTGGTGGGCGCACCCACGAGATTCAACGCCTTATCGGGCGCAGTCTGCGGGGTGTGGTCGATATGCTCAAGCTGGGCGAACGTCAGATTACGATTGACTGCGACGTTTTGCAGGCCGATGGCGGCACGCGCACCGCTTCGATTACGGGCGGTTATGTTGCGCTGGCTTTGGCCTGTAAAAAATTGCAGCAGCAAAAACTGGTTACGCGTTGGCCGCTTATCTCGCCAGTAGCGGCGATAAGCGTTGGCATTGTTAGTGGTCGCCCGTTGCTGGATTTGAACTACGAAGAAGACAGCCGCGCGGCGGTTGACTTTAACGTGGTCATGCTGGGTACGGGCGAATTGATAGAAGTTCAGGGGACGGCGGAAGGCAACCCCTTTAGCCGGGACGACATGGACGATATGCTCGACCTTGCCGAAAAGGGGCTGAAACAACTCTTTCTTGTTCAAGAAGAGATTATTGGTAAACTTGGTTAACCACGTGGGCAACTTTCAAACTTCCTCCGCCGTTGCGAGCAGACTTTTCGTGAGCCTAGTTGTGTGTTTGTCAAACGCACAGTAATAGGCTCAGGATTGGGCAATTCGGGGCGGTTAAAATATTACTTTGCCGCTCCAATTTTTTCTTAATCGAAAAACATTGCCATGCACGATTGGCAGAGGATAAAGTTGGCTTGAGAGGGGTATAATTGCAAGAAGTTCAGTTTTTGTAATTGCCGGAACAAACGACCTGGTTCGTTGCGAATCCAACTAACAGTCGCCTTATATACCGCCAAATAGTCAAAGCTGGTTTGGCGGCAAGTTCCTGAGCTACGTTCAAATTATCGGCTGCGCGAATTTTCCAAAAATAGTGCATTATAACTTGTGGAAAAGAGCCTTAAGCCAGTCATATTCCGACCAATTCGCCTAATGGCTAGAGGCTTCGCAGCACAATTAAATTATTAAATCCCGTTACTAGATTAGCAACCGGGCTTCCTGCAAACTCTTAAAAGCTTTATCTACCACTACTATAGCCCGACGTTTCAGGAGCTTGACGAGGTCACTTGTTGAAACGGTATTGCCGGTGAGATTATTGGGCGAACCAGATATTGTTGGCCTGGTACGTTCGGTTACTTTCGCCAGCATTTCTTCTAGCTGTACTGCGAAAGTGTGAGGTTGACGCATTACTGACACCAGTTCCGCTCCTGCAATTCGGGCATAAAAGCGGTAAAACTGGACAGTGGGCGGGCAAATCGTTTTCCGAACAACCGTGGGGATTTTCGTTAGTATCCAGCTTAATAATATCTTCTGGTTCTAACCCTGACTGGAGCTGGCAATCTCCAACGAATTTCCCGGCAAATGGCTCTCCACTATTAAAATCTCAGGCCGTACCGATGCCTTTATATCGGCTTCAAAAGGCAAAGTCTCGACTACTCCTCTGCTTGCTCGTGCTTTCTTATTTTCTGGTTTTTATTTTGCTTCTTCTAAACCAGTCCTTTTTAAAGTCTGTCTCTAATCTTATTACTTAAAATAATGGTAAACATTTTTTCCAAACCGTTTTGTTGTGGTTCACCATTAAGATGTATTATACACTTTTTATAATATGTCAACAAGTACCTATTCGGATTGGATTTTTGCTACAATTCAAGCTTACTATTTTCGAGAGCTTAAAAGTGGACAATTATGTTGGAGAAAGCTATTTCAATTAAGAATTCTACTTAGCTTGCAACTGGATAGGTGTGTGACACGAGTTATACGAGCGGCAAATTCAAGCACCGCTAGTATATCTTCGCGTTCCAAATCGGGATAATCAAGCAAAATTTCATCATAACTCATACCCGAACTTAAAAGTTCGAGCAAGAACTCCACCGGGTAACGTAAACCTCTAATGCAGGGTTTACCGTGACAAATATTAGGGTCTATAGTTATACGGTCAAGATTTGAACTCATAAGCCTTCTTTATAAGCTTCCGTTGTTGTATTATTACGCCAAGTTTATTATAACAGGCCCTGAATAATTATAGCAGGAGGATTAAAAATTGGATGCTTCGACGAAAGTAGTTTCATTTGAAATGAACTCAATGTCCAGCCGCGACCAGTATATTTTGCTGCGGGATACGGTTATGCCGCGCCCGATTGCCTGGGTTTCGACCATTGATGCAGAAAACGGGTTTAACCTGGCACCCTACAGCTTTTTTAACGTAATATGCGCGAAACCGCCTTTGCTCGGCTTTAGCGTTGGCCCGGCCTATGAAGATTTTGAGGCCGCTACGCCCGGTGCAAAAGATACGCTGGCAAATTTACGAATTGTGCCGGAACTGGTGATTAACCTTGTGCCGGAATTTTTGCTCGAACCAATGGCTCTTTCCTCCGACCCCTTGCCTTATGGCGAAAACGAATTTGACCACGCCGGACTACTTCCTGTTGCCTCTACTCACGTTAAGCCGCCGCGTGTCGAAGGTGCGCCCGTCGCCTTCGAGTGTCGCTTGCACCAGCTTTTGCATTTGGGTTCGCACCATTTAGTATTGGCCGAAGTTATTTTTGTACACGTTCACGAAGAACTTTATGTGGGCGCGGCTAACGGCGTACATCGGGTTAATTTGCTCAAAAACGAGCAAACCCGCTTACTCAGCCGCCTTGACCGCGCCAATTATGGGCTTTTGCGCCAAACCGTTCTCCGCCTTCGCAAGGACGCACCGGGCCAGAGTTAATCCTTCTCTTTCGGGTATGGCACAAGCATTGGTTCGTCATCGCGGATTGCCATGTTGCAGACGGTGCTACCTTGATAGCAAATCAAGTGCTGGCTCAAGGAAATAATCCAGCCGTCATGCTCGGCCCGAATTTCCGAATTTTTGGGGACTAATCGCCCGTAAATATCGTGCAAGGTTGCAATAATATCGCCCTGCTTGACTACCTCGCCGGGACGCACCCGATAGCGAATCAGGCCCGTCGCAGGAGCTTTGGGAACACCCGAACGCTTGGTACTAAATTCGAGCGCAGGAACGGGAACGGTGGTAATCGGCTGAATTTCGCCGTCCAGCATTTTGGCCCACTTGAGCGAATTCAATACTCCCGTTTTGGCGGCTTCCAGCGAAGCTGGCTCTACCAGGCGATTGCCCATTTCTACCGTAAACGAAGGAATACGGGCTTCGTTCAGGGCCGCGCCACTGGTAGAACGGTGCAATTTTTGGTCAAAATATTTCCCGGCCAAATATTCGTTTACTACCGGCAAACCAAAGGCGGCAATTAATTCGTCAGTGCGGTCCAGCAAGCTTTCGGCTTCGGCTTTATCGCCATCTTCGTGGTATAGCACCCGGTCACGAATGGTAAAAGGGGTGGCCTGTAACCCAAAAGTATGCAAATCAATCAGAAAATCCGCCGAATCTTTCATAACATCAAACAGGCGGCTCATGGCCTCTTCGTAAATTGAATTGATTTCGGTGCCGTCGGCTTCTTCCTGTTTGGGCTTTTTGTAGCCGGGAAAAGAACGGTTTGGGTCGCCGACGTTATAATAAGGTTTGCGCTGTTCGGTTAAAAGCCCCGCCGGGTTCAGCGAAGGAATTGCTACAACTGTGCCGCGCAATTGTTGGGCCAGTTCCGCCGTAATTACATCGTGCAAAGCCGCTACGCCGACCAATTCATCGCCGTGAATTCCGGCGGTAAACCAAAAAACCGGGCCGGGTTCGCGCCCCTGACAAATAATAACGGGCAAGCGTTCCAATCCGCCCGTCGGCAATTCTACAATTTCAAACCAGCCGTAGCTAATTTCGCCGGGCTTGCCTACCGCCGTTCCGATTTGCACAATATCTCGTTTTCGTTTCTGCTCTTGCTCTACTAAATCGGTCAATTCTATTGTTCCCCCAAAACTTCTTTTTCAAATTTCTTGAGTGCAAAGCTTCGCGTCTTATCGCCTTCTTTGCGCCCGTCGCATTATTCTAGCGTAGTTTATCATGCTGGTCTAGGTTTTTGCTGACTTAAACGAACTAAATTACAGCGTTTTGTTGGGAAAGTAGTGATAAATCTTATTTGTTTGTATGCTAAAAATTCAGAATTTTATGCTAAACTAAAAACATAATCTAGTAAAGCAAAATACCCGCCGTTCCCCGCTTCGCCAAGTTTTTGGGTAGCCCAGTAGAACCAGAGAATAATTATGTCCGAACCTCAAAAAGACGAAAAACTAATCAAGGATTATTGCCGCCATTTGTTAGCCGACCCAATTTACACTTCGCTGGAAGTGCTGGGGATGCGCGACGAAATTGCTTTGGAAGAAACTTCCTTTCGATTGCGGCTAATCGAGCCAAATTATCAAGCCGCACATTCCCGCTTGTCCGCCCCCAATTTTAATGACGCGGAATGGGAAAATTGGGTTAGTGATGCTACTAAGGCGGCTACCGCCGAAGCTTCTACCGCTACGCCCGGCAAAAGTCGCCCGCTTAACCCCTTTCAGGCTTTGGCAGTTGGGCGCAGATTAGCGGTAATTGGCGAACAAGGTAGCGGTAAAACAACCCTTTTACGCTGGCTGGCTTTGCACGCGGCTCGTAGCGATACGGCGGATTTGCCCGATTTGCCCGTTTTGATTTCACTGAGCGAATACAGCCACGCCGGAAACGGAAATTTAGCCGCTTTTATCGCCCGTCGTTTGGGAGTAAATTTGGCTTCTATCGAAGAACGCTTGCAAAACGGTCAGCTTTTGCTTTTGTGCGATGGTTTGGATGAAGCCGGACGCAATCGCCAGGCCGGACAAGAGCAACTTTACCGTAATTTGGAAGATTTCGCGGCAGCCTATCCTCAAGTTATGCTGGTGGTAGCCTGTCGAAGGGCGGGCCTGCGCCGAAATTTGCGGGGCTTTTATGTCGCCGAAATTTGCGATTTGGGTTGGGAAGATGTTCAGGATTTTATTCGCAAATGGTTTACCCGTTCGCCGCAAGTTGGGCGGGAATTAAGCGCAAAGCTTTTGCAAAATTTCGGCTTACGCTCAATGGCCGCGTCGCCTTTGCTGCTTTCGTTGATTTGCACAATTTATGAGCGGGAAGGCAGTTTGCCTCATCGTCGGGTCGAGCTTTACAGTCAATGCATTATGCTTTTGCGCCCGCGTTCCGACAATACCGACTCACTTCGCCGCTTAACCCTAAATCAGGAAGTAAATTTGCTGGGCCAACTGGCTTTGTACTTGCATAAAAATTATCGCCGTGAACTGACCCGTCAGGAAGCTTTGGAGATTTTGCGGCAGTCTATGCCTCAATTTAAGCTTGGGCCGGAAGCAGCCGAAGAAATTTTGCAAAAGCTGACCACCGGGCAAGGGCTTTTACGCTATCAAACCGAGGAAGTGCTGGGTTTTGCTCATCTTTCGCTTCAGGAATTTTTCGCGGCAGATGCTGTGGCAAAAGGCGAACTGGCAGGCATCGAAAGTTATCTTTTCGAGGATTGGTGGCGTGAGGTAATCTTGCTTTTGGCCGGGATGGGCGATGCTACTCCCTTGCTAAATTTAATCTGGTCGAAACGCAAATTGGGCAATCCGGCGATTTTGCTGGCCTGTCGCTGCCTGGGCGAAGAGCCGCACTTGCTCGATACTACTTTTAGCATGGCAATTATGACCGCGACCATGCAGCTAATTTTGGAAGGTGGCGGGGATTACGCTCTAAAGGGTCAGGCAATTGAGGCTTTGGCCTCCGTCAAGCGCAAGGAAACGGTGGGCTATCTGGCCGCGCTTTTGCCCCGTAGCGATGTAGGCCGCTATCTGGATTGGGATTTGTACGGGCGAGTGCTGGAAACGCTGGTGCAATTAAATGACCGCTTTGCCATTAAAATTGCCTTTGTTTCGTTGCGTCGAGCTGAACTTGATAACGCACAAAAACTTCGTTTGATAGATGCGCTGGCAACATCAGGCGATTGGGAGCAAGTTTTGGCCGATTTGAAGCTTGTGCTACCTAGTTTGCAGGGCGATGCCTATGCCAAGACCTTGCTTCTGCTAACCCAAAATAATGACCTTTCGATAGTTGGCAAGGCTTTGCGGGTGTTGAATTTACCTGATGTAGACGATAACCTGAAAGCCCGGCTCTTGCCCAATATTGCCAATGCCTTGGAAGGCGATGGCCCGCCTGACCCAATTTTAACCGGGCATATTTACAAATTATTACAAGATGGGCCACGTTCGAGTATGACTTTGCGCTTGAAATTATGTGATTTTGCCATTCAGCGTGGCGGTGCGCCTCGCCTGCTGGAACTTATCCGAATACGCCCCCGCCAGTTCGAGCTGGAATTACAACGACGGATTGTTGTTGCCGCGATGCGTTTTGGGCAAGCCAGCGAAATTTTGCCACGTTTGTTGCTTTTGCTGGACGAAACCGACGGACAGGAATTCAAACGACAGGTAATGGCGGCAATTGTGGCGGTCACTACTTCCGAATTAGTGGATAGCTTATTAAATCATTTGCGTGTTAGTAATTATGTTGATGATTACAATCGTACAATCGCGCTTTTAGCCGAAGAATTGCAGCCAGATAGCAAGAAAGTTCGAGCCGTTACCCAACGTTATTTATCGCGCCCGGAAGAAACCAGCCTTACCCGTTCTGGCACAAATCCTTTAGGGGCGCGGTGCGGCACTACCAGCTCGTTTCGTTCTGGCGAAACCGGGCCACTCCGTCGCTTGCTGGAAGGTTATCGCACCCTTGCCACCGAAATTAATCATTATAGTTACAGTGCCACGGTCAGCGATGATAGAAATGATTATCAGTATATTTACAATCATAATTTAATAAACTCGATTGCTAACGGTGCGCGGTAACTAATTAGGGTGGACTTATCCAGCTATCACGGCTGCTTTTGGGTGATATGCAATCAGTTATTGCTAATATTTCAGGTAACTATTTAGCCTGCGTCAACGTAGGAGGGATTTCTAATCCCGATTTTAGCTAAACCCGTCCTTATCAGGATTAGAAATCCCTCCTACAACTGAACAGTTACTATTTCAGTTGCTTTAAACTATTAAACGGGATAGAAAATTTACAAGGAGAAGCTACATCTATGAATGAGGAAAACATTCCTTCTAATTTGATTGACCGTTTGCGAACTAATCTAAAAGCGGCAGAAATTACTGTTTCGGAAGCGGATTTGCAGGGTATGCTAGAAAAGGGCTTTTTGCGTTCGCCAATGGCTTTTGATGCCGCTCTAAGCCGAATTTCAAACGATTTTATACCCGATTACCTCAAGAGTTGGGGCGATACTTTTCAAGAAGCAACCGAAAGTCATCAAAATAACCCTGCAACCCCAGCTAAGGGAAAAACCCTTCCCGTTCGCCAACAGCAGCAATCTATTGAGGAAATCGCGCCATTAATTCAAAAACGCGAAATCTCGCCGCTAGAATTAACCCGGCAAGCGTTAAATCGAATTGGTGAGCGGGATAGCGACTTAAACGCTTTTCAGTTGGTACTGGCTGAACGCGCTCTGGCGGCGGCAAAGCAGGCCGAGCAAGAAATAGCCGCCGGAAATTATCGCGGCCCTTTACATGGTGTGCCAGTAGCAGTCAAGGATTTGCTGGCAATGCGCGGAACAATCACTACCGCCGGTTCTAAAATTCTGGCAAATTGGCAAACCGATTTTGATGCGGCGGGGGTTGAACGTTTGGAAGCAGCCGGGGCGATTATTGTTGGCAAAACTCGCATGTCTGAATTTGCCTACTCACCCGGCTCTAACAACGCCCACTACGGCCCAACCCACAATCCCTACAATCTTGAACACGATACCGGCGGTTCTAGCAGTGGTTCGGGGGCGGCAGTCGCCGATGGGCTGGTTTTTGCGGCACTTGGCACTGATACAGGTGGCTCAATTCGTATTCCGGCGGCCCAATGTGGGCTGGTCGGGCTTAAACCGACCTTTGGGCGAGTTAGCTTATACGGTGGCGTTACCCTTGCCTGGTCGCTCGACCATCTTGGCCCAATGACCCGTACTGTCGGCGATGCTGCTTTACTGCTCAAAATATTGTCAGGCTACGATGCCCGCGACATCCGCACCCGCCCTCAGTCGCTCGAAAATTTGGGAAATCTGGAAGCCGGAGTTAAAAACTTGCGAATTGGGGTATTAACCGAGGATGGAAGCGGTCAGCCGTTAGCTACTGATGAAGCTTTGACTGCCTGGAAAGCCGGGTTAGCGGTACTGGAACACAACGGAGCGGAGTTAATCGAAGTAAATTTGCCCGAAATGCGGGATTTATGGGCGGTTAATGGCGCAATTCTGGGTATGGAAGCCGCCAGCTATCACCAACCGATGCTCAAGGAACGTTTAGTCGATTTTGGCGAATTTATGCGGCAGCGCGTTTTGGCCGCCTTTGCCTATGGCCCGCTTTCATTCGTTCGCGCCCAGCAAGCCCGTGTTAGCCTGCGCCGCCGCTTCGAGGCTCTTTTCGAGAAAATAGATTTACTTAGCACCCCGCCTGTTCCAGCCGTTGCCCCGCTACTCGGTACGCCTACCCCAACTTTCTTTACCGCCCCTTTTAATTTGCTGGGCTGGCCCGCCGTTTCTGTGCCAGTAGCCTTATCCGCCGACGGCTTACCATTGGGGATGCAATTAGTTGGCAAACCCTGGGACGAAGCAACAGTTTTACAGGCGGCGCGAGTGGTTGAAGCTTATGTCGAGGGTAGGCTCTAATCAGCGTTATGGCTGCCGGAGCTATCGCCAATTCGCCCGGTCTCGACAAAAATTACCCGTTCGCAAATATTAGTTACTCTATCGCCGAGCCGCTCTATGTTATGGGCGGCCCAAAGCATCATGGTAGCAAGGTCTACGGTGCTATTATCAGCAAACATTAAATCAAGCAAATTACGGTAAACCTGATTGTACAAATCGTCTACCTCGTCATCCTGATGAGCCACCGCTTCGGCTTTTTTGGCATCTGCCGTAAGAAAGGCATCCAGCGCATCATGCAGCATATGCCCGGTAATATCGGCCATTCTTTCGAGCTTGACCATAGCCACCTGGGGCGGGTTTCCCACCATTGTTTCACTTATCCGGGCAATTCCTTTGGCATAATCGCCCATTCTTTCCAGTTCGCCCGCGATATGCATGACTGCGGCGGTCAAGCGTAAATCCCGGCTCACGATTGGCTGCTGGGTTGCCAGCAAAAGCATGGCATCTTCTTCAAGTTGGTAACGCTGGCGGTTAATCTCGCGGTCTTGCCGGATAACTTCTGCGGCCAGAACGTGGCTACGCTGCTTCAAAGCTTGCATCGCATGAAGCACTGCTTTATCTACCATACTCGCTAAATTAAGCAAGTTATCCTGTAAATCTGATAATTTTTTATTGAAATTACCCCTCACTTCCATAGCATTGCCTGCTTTCTTTCTGTTCGGCCTAACTAAAGCTGCTACCCTTTGGTTGTTTAATAAATGATGCTTAACATTGTACCCTATTTCACGGACGAAAACTATATCAACAAGCTGAATTTTCAAGCTTGATTTTTCAAATCAAGGCGGGTTGTGGTAAACTAAATTTTATCTGACAAAGAGGGCTATTCAGGTTATTTTAAGGCAAAGCAGTGTAATAAGAAAAATAGTATGAGCATACACACATCCCCATGTCCCGATGGTGAAAACTTACGGGTTTCAATCGTAATTCCCTGTCATAATGAGCAGAAACATATTGGCGAGTGTCTGGAAAGTTTGTTAAATCAGGATTTACCCGCCGAGGAGTATGAGCTAATCGTAGTGGATGATGGCAGCACCGACCAAACGGTAAAGCTTGTGCGTGATTTTGAGCAAAAAGCCGGAGGGCAATTGCGCTTTTTCCAGCAAAATCATGCCGGGCCAGCTTTAGCCCGTAATTTGGGGGCAAAGCAAGCTTGCGGGCGAATTCTAGCTTTTCTGGATTCTGATATGAAGTTTGCGCCGGATTTTCTGGGTAAACTAATTGCCCCAATCGAAGCGGGGGCGACCACCGGCACATTTACCCTGGATGAATTTGTGGCAAACGTAGATAATCTGTGGAGTCGTAGTTGGAGCGTGTGTTATTATTTACCGCTTGACCGTCGTGTGCCGGAAAATTTGAAAGATGAAGAAAGCACTGTTTTCCGGGCCATTCGCAAAGCCGATTTTATGCGGGTGAATGGCTTCGATAGCACCGGCTACCACGATGACCATACCCTTGCCAGCAAATTAAACCAGACGGCCAAACGTGTTCCCGGTGCGGTTTGCTACCATTATAATCCCGATTCGCTCACAGATGTGTTTGCTTCGGCTCACTGGATTGGCAAAAGCGACAAGCAGCCAACCAACCTAAAGGAGTGGTTGCGGCGCACTCCGCCCGGCTCGCTCAAACGCGGGATTGCGCGAGCAATTGAGGAAAAAGAGCCTTTTTACGTTGTTTTCGACCAGATTTACAGCTTTGGTATTTTGAGCGGGATGATAAGGCGGCAACTTTTGAAGGGCGACCATTCGCGCTAATTCTGGGCAATTGTCCAAATTTTCGACAAGATAGCAAATCGAGAAGCAAGTAGCCGTGAAGTCAAGGCACGTGGCTATCACTGCCCTTAATGCGGGTTTAGCCAAGTCGATTTCGGGATGGTCGAAGGCAACGAATTTTGGATTGACTAAAATACTTCCAAAGCTGAGGCTTTGGAAGGCTGGTATTTAGCGGCGAATTCGTTAAGCTGCTTGAGTTCGGCGGCAAAGACCTGGCGCAAACCCAAAAGCATAAGCAGCTTTTCAAAGAAACCTTTGAGGCCCGGTTTGGCCGACCAATCCATCATAATTTTAGCTTCGGCCCGTGTGCCATTGTCTAGTGGCTTAACCGCAAAAGTAGTAACCAAATCGCTGGCGGTATCTTTCTCGACCAGGACTCGGCCCGGCTCAGGTTCGCTTACTTCCATACGGTATGTTATTTGTTTGCCCAACGAAGTTACTATGGTGTTAAAAATCGTACCCGCACCCTTGCCGCCCCGCTCTATGGTCAAATCACCAAAATACTTTTTGGGCAAAATATGGGGATGACCATCTTTGTAATCGGCCAAAATAGCATAAACTTTTTCGGGCCGAGCATTGATAATCGCTTTACCTTCAGCATGAATATGCGACATTTTAATTCTCCTTTTGTCTAGGAAATAGGTCGCTCCCAAATTTCCTGAATTAGCTTTAGTCTTAGCTTTTTTAGTAGATGGGGCAATTAAAGCAACCTTTTTAACCAGGTTTTTAACAGTGATAGTCCATCTGTTTAAAGATATAACCTTACTTTCGAGCAGTGTCAATAGCCTTGTTAAAGTAAAATTAAAATAAGACTAATATTGACGCTATGCCCGGAATATGGTATATTTCGGTGGACAGGTTGTTAAAAAGAAACCTGTTAGTGTGATTAGAGTGATGGTAAATTGGTTTAGTTTAAAGGCAATGGTGCTACTCGCTTGAAATTCTCCTTAAAACTCATTGTTTACAAGGGTAGAGCAACAAAACCTGAAAATCACCATCAATTTCTTGGAACTTTTGAAACTATTTTGAAACTACTGTAGCTAAATAGCGTATATATAGTGTATGATAAATCAGCCTCACCCGTTGGACGGGTTGGGGCTATCAGGCTCTATATTATTTTTTGGTAGATAGATAATAAGAAGCCTGAAACACCAGAAAACTTATTTGTCGAAAGGAGCTGTCCTATTAGCAAGAATTTGCGCGTGAATGAGCGCATTCGCGTTCCCGAAGTACGGGTAATTGATGAAAATGGCGAGCAAGTTGGGGTAGTTAAAACCCGCGATGCTTTGGCGATGGCCCGTCAACGTAATTTTGATTTGGTAGAAGTTGCCCCCAACGCTCAACCGCCGGTCTGCCGCTTTTTGGATTACGGCAAGTACCGCTACGAACAAACTAAAAAAGAACGCGACGCACGCAAGACTCAAAAAGTTATCACTGTTAAAGAAGTTCGGCTACGTCCCAAAATTGACGACAACGATTTGAATACCAAAAGTCGGCAGGCCCGCGGCTTCCTGGAAGAAGGCCACAAAGTTAAAATGACGGTGCTTTTCCGAGGCCGAGAACTGGCTCATACTGATATTGGCCGGGATTTGCTGGTGCAGATGAGCGACTCACTTAAGGATACCGCCGTAATCGAGCAGTCGCCCAAAATGGAAGGCAAGAATATGACCATGCTGTTAAGCAAGGGTGCTGCCAAAGGTCAAGGTCAACCACCCACACAAACAGCCGCCCGTCCAGCCTTCACGCCCGGTAATGGTGGCCCGCCATTGGATAACCGTCCGCCACGTCCTGAACGGCCCGCTCCTGGCCCAAACCCAAATAACAATAATCGGCCCGCGAATCCACCTGCGCCTGCTGCTAACAATCCGCCCGTCAACAGCCCTGCTGCGCCCACCGATAACCCGCCTGCGCCTGCTGGGGACCCGCCCACCGATAACCCATCTGCTGCGGAACAGCCGGAAGCCTAAATTTAGAAACTAAAAGAGGACGAAGGGAATAATTTTACCTTTCGTCCTCTTTTTTTAATAATTGACCGCGTCCTTGTGCTTTCCTCAATCGTGGTATAATTTGGATTATGAATAATTCAGTTTTAAAAGTAAAAAGTGGGCGTGATTGGTCAGTCAGGCGCGGCCATCCCTGGCTATTCTCAGGAGCATTGCAGCATATCCCGAAAGATTTAGAGCCGGGTTCGCTGGTGGAATTGCAGGATGCCGACGGCAAATTTCTGGCGCGGGGCTACTATAACCCTAAAACCGATATTGCAGTACGGGTACTGACCCGCCAGCCTGAAGAGCAAATTAACGCTGATTTTTGGCGTGACCGGGTAAAACAGGCTTTTAAGTTGCGTCATATGACGCTTGACTCAACTCAAACCGACGTTTTCCGGCTAATTCACGCTGAAGGCGATTTCTTGCCGGGAGCAATTGTGGATTACTACGCTGGTGCGTTAGTATTGCAAAGCCATACCGCCGGGCTGGATAAGCAAATCGAACCGCTAACCCAAGCTTTATTGGAAGTAATCAAGCCAAAGGGTATTTTGCTGCGGAACGACGTACAGGTACGCAGCCGCGAGGGAATTGCCAAAGAAGAACCGCGCTTGTTATATGGCGAAGTGCCAGAAGAAATTCTGGTACGGGAAAACAATTTGCGCTTTACGGTAGATTTGTGGAAGGGCCAGAAAACCGGGTTTTTTACTGACCAGCGCGACAAACGCCAGCGCGTCGGTTACTACGCCCCCGGCCTTTCCCGTTTGAGCGATACGCCCACTTTACTAAACTGCTTTAGCTATAGTGCCGGATTTTCGATTTATGCCGCCGCCGCCAATCCAGAGCTAAAAACGATAAACGTTGACCAATCGGCGGGTGCGTTGGAAATCGCCCGTAAGAACTTTGAACTAAATCAACTGGATTATTCCGCCCACGCTTTTGAGGCGATAGATGCTTTCAAGTTTTTGCAAGGTGCGGCAGATGAAAAACAGCGTTTTAGCGCGGTAATTTTAGACCCACCCGCCTTTGCCAAAAGCCATCGCGAGAAAGAACGGGCTTTGCAGGGCTATATCCGGCTAAATAGTTTGGGGTTGGCGGTAGTCGAGAAGGGCGGGTTACTCATCACCTGTTCCTGTAGTGGCAGTGTCGGTCTCGAAGATTTTGTGGGGTGCTTGCGGGAAGCTTCGGTCAGGCAGCAACGCGATATTCAAGTTTTGGATACCTTCGAGAATGCTCCCGACCACCCCTTTAGCCTGGCCGCCGCCGAGGGCCGCTACTTAAAAGTTTTGTTTTGCAGAGTGATTTAGCTAAAAGAGAGGAAAGGGAGCAAAAATGCTGGGAGTTGAAAGCAGGGTAGTCAGCGAATTTGTGAATGAATCGTTTACCGATTTTTCAAAGCCGGAAAATATTCAGGCGTTCCAGGTAGCCTTAGCGGAAGTCGCCGGAAAGTTGGGCCAAAGCTACCCCCTGATTATTGGTGGGGAGCAAATTATGAGCGAAAAGCTCGGCAACTCGCTCAACCCGGCCAATCCTGCCCAAATCGTCGGGCGGGTCGCTCAGGCCAGCATAGAACAGGCAAATCGGGCGGTGGAAATTGCCGCCGAGAAATTCAAGACCTGGCAATACGTCCCGGCTCAGGAACGGGCCAATTACCTCTTTAAAACGGCAGCACTACTACGGGAACGCCGCCATATCTTTAGTGCCTGGATGGTTTACGAAGCGGGCAAAAACTGGCCTGAAGCCGATGTAGATACGGCGGAAGCAATTGATTTTCTGGAGTTTTACGGGCGGGAAGCTTTGCGCCTGGGTGGTGAACAGCCTTTGGTGCATATTTCGAGTGAACAAAACGAATTGCGCTATATCCCGCTTGGCGTGGGCATAGCCATTCCGCCCTGGAACTTCCCACTTGCCATTATGGTTGGCCTGACTACTTCGGCATTAGTCGCGGGCAATACCGTTATTTTGAAACCAGCCAGCACCACCCCGGTAATCGCCGCCCAATTCGTGAATTTGCTAATCGAAGCCGGAGTGCCGGAAGGGGTAGTGAATTTCCTGCCCGGTAGCGGTGGCGCAATTGGCGATACGTTGGTGAGTCATCCCAAAACCCGCTTTATTTCCTTTACTGGCTCAAAAGAAATCGGCCTTAGAATTAATCGTTTGGCCGCCGAACAAGCCAAAGGCCAAATCTGGATAAAACGGGCCGTTTTGGAAATGGGCGGCAAAGATTGCATTGTGGTGGACGAAACCGCCGATTTGGAAGCGGCAGCCAGCTCGATTGTTGCCAGTGCCTTTGGTTTTCAAGGGCAAAAATGTAGCGCGGGTAGCCGGGCAATTTTGGTCGAAAGTATTTACCAGACCGTACTCGATAAGGTAATCGAAAAGACCAAAGCCTTAAAAGTTGGGCCAACTTCTGAGCAGAACTACGATTTAGGCCCGGTGGTAGACGAAAAAGCCTATAACAAAATCAGAGAGTATATTCAGATTGGGACGGGCGAGGGCCAGCTTGAAGCGGGCGGGTTAGAAGCCGAAGGCATACCCAGTAATGGTGGCTATTTTATTGCGCCAACCGTTATTAGCGGGGTCAGCGAGAATGCCCGAATTGCTCAGGAAGAAATTTTTGGGCCAGTGCTGACCGTTATCAAGGCTCGTGATTTCGACCACGCCCTTGATATTGCCAACGGCACTGAATACGGCTTAACCGGGTCGCTGTACACCACTGACCGCCGCCGGATTGAGCGGGCTAAACAAGAATTTCACGTCGGGAACTTGTACTTTAACCGCAAATGTACAGGAGCTTTGGTGGGAGTACATCCTTTTGGCGGCTTCAACATGAGCGGGACTGATTCCAAAGCCGGTGGCGGCGATTATTTACTCCTTTTCACGCAAGCGAAAGCTATTTCCGAGAAAATAAAGTAATAAAAACAGGTAGTAAGTAATAAGCGACAAGCAATATCTTAAAAAAGCTTGATACTTGTTACTTAGTACCTGTTTTTTATACCCAAATTAGGAGCAACGTCCTATTTGTTTCGCTTTACAATTCTGTTAAGATTACTCTTGAAAGATATGATACACTAGGAGTAGTGTAGTTATGTCTAACTACAAGCAGTTTTCAGATGCCCTGAGAATAAATGGAGCAAATTAATTATGCAAACCACCCAACCGAGGCGATTTGCAAACCAGCCGCAGGAAATAGCTTTGGAAGTTGAAATTGTGAGTTCTAAATCGAAAAGCAGTTGGTGGCGACGCAGCATACGCCGTAGTCATGCCGGGCAATCGCTGGCTGAATTTGCCATCTCGTTGCCTTTCCTGATTTTCTTGCTATTGGCACTGGTAGAATTGGGGTTCTTGATACGCGGCCACCTCACTGTAACTTATTCGGTGCGGGAGGGAGCGCGTACTGCCAGCCAAAACGGGGACTATCCGCCCCTAAACTCGGCCAGCGATACTAACCCGCTAGGGGTTGGCCCGACAGCCCCAAATTATTATGACTTGA
>JBBQGP010000067.1:0-25746 GCA_038323095.1 Chloroflexia bacterium
ATACTAACCACAGACAATGATTTAAATCTCAGATATAGGGCATCAGCTACCTGATTTTAATATTTTGAATTAATTTTTGATACTCTAACCTTACGAAGAAAACTTGTTATTATCAGAAGTATTAAAATTTGATAACCCAGCCCTTTGGCGTTAGAATAAGCACGTGTTTTATTTCAAAATAAAAAATCGCAGTTTAATTTCGATTAACCATTTAGATAAACGACGCAAGCGAGGCTTTTTACGATTAAAAGGCGAACAGAAAGGCAGGTCAGACGATGGCGACTGAAGATAATAGCAACGCAATGGAATCGGATGGTACGGTTCTTGTTATGGTTCACAAGCGTATTCGCAAACGCGAGAGCTACGATATTGATAGCGTCGAAATTATTAACGCCCTCGAAAAAAACGGCTACCCGATGGAAGAAGAGGAAGTTTTGACCGCGCTGGGCAAGCTCAAGACTGCCGGATATTTGCGGGCTTACGAAGATTATGATGCTTCGGGCAAAAAGGTTTCGCGCTATTGGGGCCTGGAAATTACACCCGAAGGCGCAATGCACGCCATTGATTTAATGAACCAGTTCCGTTATGGAGCGCAATAAATTATTTTTGTGAGGAAAGGCTAAAAGGAAAGGCTAAATGTTAAGAATACAGCAGCAAGTGCTGATTTTGCTTTCGACTTTAACTTTGAGCAGCCCCGATGATGATAGCGGTGGCAGTGTCAGTGAAGAATTTTCCGATTCGGGCGAAGAAGCTTCTTCGGTTGTCAGTGTTTATAGTTCATTTGAATCGAGTGGCAGCAGTTCGGCTTCGAGTTCGCCCAGTAGCGACCCCGAACGCAACCGTTCCCGCCGGGGTTATCGCCGGGGTTATGGCGATGCTATGCGTGACGATGATTTGCGCCGGATTCCGCCCCGCCGGAGGAGATTTTAATTAGCTGATTTATGATAGAGAAGCCGAAAATAAGCCCCGCAAGCGCAAACGAATTCGCAAAGGCCCGCCCGATGCTCCCCGCTTGCGTTTCTGGCTGATGTTCATCTGGCAATGCTTGACCCGCCGTTCGATTGTGGGCCTTAGCCGGGAATTGGCCGAGCCTTATTGGGCGAGTGGGCTAGAGAATTTGCCGCAGGACGGCAGTTTTGTGTTAGCCGTAAACCATACGACGGTACGCTGGACTCCCCGCTTGCTGGCCTCAATTCATAAAGCTACGCTGGAACGCCGCCCGGAATTGGCCGGAGAATGGCTGGTGGTAGTGGGCAACCGCGAATTAAGACAGGAACGCCTCCGTCCCTGGGCGCGACCCATCGCGGTGCGGATTCGTCAAGGGTTCGAGCGCGTTTATGACCTGTGGAACTACAATTGTTTGCGTTTGCCGATGGGCAACGAACGGGTTTCACCCAAAGCTTTGCGCGAGTGGCGCACACGGGCCAAAACCCAACCTTCGATAGTTTTTCCTGAAGGACGCGGCGCAACCACTTTCAAGGAAATTCGGCCCGGTGCGGGTCGCTGGCTGGCAACCTTTGACGTGCCGACTATCCCGTTAGCAGTCTGGTGGGATGAACCTAAAAACGGCTGGGTTTTCGATTTTGGCCCTGCTATCGAGTGGGCCAGCCAGTCCAGTTTGCACGATGTTCAACTTGGCCTGGCCCTGGCCGAAGCCTTACCACCCGCCGAAGCCCCCGACTGGCAACCCGCCCTTTCACGCTGGCGCAAGGCTCATAGCGAAGTGTGGAATGTACCATAAACCTTTGTACAATTGCATCAAAATCTTGAAAGGCGAAAAAGTTACAAATGACGCGTGATGAGTTAGAGCGACTTATCAAAGATGTTCAGCAACTTCAAAGTGAACTCGAAACCATAGAGGTAAAAACAGCCCAACGTGGTACACCAGAGCGTTTGTATGAACCTTTCTCAGCTTTTGCTAATTCAGGTAGTGGAGTAATTTTATTTGGCTTGGACGAAAATCGAAATTTTGAAATTGTAGGAGTTCATAACGCGCAACGTTTACAAGAAGATATCGGGAACCTTGTCGCATCTGACCTAGAGCCTTCTTTAAGACCAGAATTTACGGTGGAGCAGTTGGATGGCAAGACAGTAGTTGCTGTAGAAGTACAAGAGCTTCCAAACTTACAAAAACCTTGCTATTACAAAACAGCTGGCTTACAGAAAGGCTCTTATATTAGAGTAGGCAACACTAATCGTTTGATGAGTGATTACGAAATTTTCGGTTATGTTGGATCTCGCTCTCAACCAAGCTTTGATGAGGAGGCTGTGACTGATGCAACTTTGGCTGATTTGGACGAAGCAAAATTAGAAATATATATCAAGGAACTTCGCCGCACTCGCCCACAAGCCACTTACTTGCAGTTGCCGTTTGAGCAAATATTATCTCAACTTCGTATTATTCGGGAAGTTCAGAGTGTTATACGTCCCACTTTAGCGGGTTTGTTAAGTTTTGGAAAATATCCGCAATCTTTTGAACCACAAATGGTTATCACTTTTCTTCAGTTCTACGGTAAAACCGAAATTGAGAAAACTCCGCAAGGAGCAAGGTTTTTGGACAATCGTAAATTTGAAGGCACAATTTCCGAAATAACGGAAGCAGCTATTAACCACGTTTTAGCAAGTATACGCAAAAGCAGTTTAATTGAAGGTTTGTACCGTCGTGATATTCCAGAATATCCGCAGGAAGCAATTCGCGAGTTCAGTTAAAGCTTATAGAAGCACATAGTACAAGGCGTTGGACTTATTACAAGCTCTTAATATCTGCTCAAATAGAGGAACAACCAGTTTTAGCCGTTGATGCTAATGCCAATTCTTTGCTGTCAGACGAAGAAAAGATATTAGCTTATGTGCGAGAGCGCGGTAGCATTAATAATGCTCAATGCCGAGACCTCTTGAGCGTTGATGTAAAGCGAGCTTCTCGGTTGTTAGTAAAGCTTCAAGAACGAGGATTATTAAGAAGTGAGGGAGGAAAGCGTTGGACAATCTATAAACTCAACAATTAACATCCATTCCCGCCTATTCCCATCTATTCCCGTTTTTTAGTGTATAGACGGGAATAGAAAGGATTACTCTAACGACTAAAAATTCTCACTCTAGCGGGTTTCGCGGCGCAGGGTTACAACCAGGGTGAGTATCAGGCCAAGAATGAGCAGGAAGCCGCCCAGTTGCTTGAGGCTTTCGGAGTTGGACAGATTTACTACGATTGCTACGAATAGCAGCGATACGGCTACCCCGCCCAAAATTATCCAGTCTCCAACGATAAAGTTAAAAAGAGCCTTGAAAAAACGGTTGATAGCTTGCATGGCTAACTACTCCTTCCGGCTTTGACGGCGCGGCGCGATGCCCCATAAGGCCGTAACCAGGTGACAATCCCGAAGCTGACCAGCAGATATAGACCGACTAATACAATCAGGAAGCCATCCGCTAACGGCCAGTCTATGCCCAAACCTTCGCCCGCCCAATATGTGCCAAAGGTAGTTAGCATAATACCAACACTGAATTTGAGGGTGTTTTCGGGAATTTTGGTAAGCGGGCCACGCACCACAAAGCCCAATATTGTTACCAGCAAGGCGGCTAAAAGTGCGCCAATGGTGGCCGCCAGCAAGCTATTGCCTTTTTCCTGCTCGGTTCGGGCGGCGGACGAGCCAAAAGTAATCACGATAAAAGCTACTTCCAGCCCTTCCAGCAAAACGCTTTTGAAAGAAGTGGCAAAGCCAAAGCCGTCTATTTTGTTGGGCAAAGTTTCGCCCCGCGCTCTCAAAGCCCGCATTTCTTCTTCGTAAATCGCTTCTTCATCGTGCAAAGCCTTGAGGCCACTGTAGCGCAAAATGGCTTTTTTAAGCCATTTCAGGCCAAACAATACCAGAATCACCCCGACAAATAGTCGTAAAGCCTCGATAGGGATAAAAGCAACCAGGGTTGTGCCAAAGACCGCCACTAAAGCCGCCAGTGTTAGAATAGCGGCAATTGCTCCGCTCAGGCTGCTTTTCCAGTTTATGGTTACGCCTACTACCAGTACAATTGTTAAGGCTTCTACAAATTCGACCAATGAAGCCAGAAACGCGGGCAATACCGCAGACCAGGCCATGAATACCTCCTCAATAATTATTATTGTTTAGTAACTATTCAGCCAGCGTCAATGTAGGAGGGACTTCCAATCCCGATAAAGACGGGTTTAGGTAAAATCGGGATTTGAAATCCCTCCTACACCTGAACAGTTGCATTTTTTATTTGCTACCTTACACATTTTTAATAGCTTTGCAAAAATATAGAATATTAAAACTCTTTACACCTTGTTTTCGACCCAGCTTTGGCCCGAATTTTCGCCACTTTCCCACGATTCTTTTTTCCAGATAGGTACGCTCGCTTTAAGAGTATCAATCAGGTACTCGCAAACGTCGAAAGCTTCGCCCCGGTGCGGTGCGCCTACCGCTACCCCTACCGCAATTTCCCCAATGCCCAAATGCCCGACACGGTGCGCCATTGCTATGCTATCTATGCCCCATTTTTCCTTAACCTGGGCCGCGATTTTGTGCATTTCTTCTTCGGCGGCTTCTTTGTAAGCTTCGTATTCGAGCCAATGCACTTCGCGCAATTGACCGTCCGGCCCGGCGTTCCAGCGTCGCACCAGCCCCACAAAAGTTACAATCCCGCCGTTGCCTTCCGTCGAAACTTCCGCCACCAATTCGGCCATATCTATTGGTTGGTCAGTTATCCGAATAATCATTTATCTCTCCAATTTTTCTTGCTACTTCCTACTTTCGCCTAGTGTTCAGCACTGAAATTGCCGCCGCCGACGGGCGGGATAAAGGCTACCTCATCGCCGGGTTGGAGGGCGGCTTGCCGGTCAGTATAGCGGCGATTGACCATTAGCAAACTGTTGCGGGAAGCCGCCGCCAGACCGGGATACTCGCTAACCAATTCTTCCAGCAAATTTTCGGCGGTTTGCCCCTCCCGGAGCGGCCATTCCAGTTCGCTTTGGCCGATTACTTCGCGCCAGCCTGCGAAAAACTTTAATTTTACCTTGCCCATTTTTACCCCTTGAAGAATTGTGAAGCGATAAAGAAAAAGTTGGCGGGACGCTCAGCCATCCGGCGCATCAAATAAGGATACCATTCCGAGCCATAGGGAACGTAAGCCCGCACGTTATACCCTTCGGCTACTAACTTTTTCTGCAAATCGCGGCGCACCCCGTAAAGCATCTGGAACTCGAACCGCTCCGGCCCAATATTATTTTCTTTCGCGTAGCTAATCGCATGGTTAATCAACTCCTCGTCGTGAGTAGCAAGGCCGGGATAATTGCCGTGCAGCATCAGGTTTTCCATACAACGGACATAATTTTCGTCTACCTCGGTTTTTTCGGCAAAAGCTACCGTCGGCGGCTCAAGGTACGCCCCTTTGCAAAGTCGTACCCGCACCCCTGTATCAACCATTTCCTGTACATCGGTGGCGGTGCGGTACAAATAGCTTTGCAGCACCACCCCGGTATTATGGTGGCCTTCCCGCCACAATTGCCGGAAAATATCGAGGGTGTTTTCGGTATAGGACGAGCCTTCCATATCCAGCCGTACAAAAGTGTGATTATGCTGGTCGGCCCGCTCCAAAATTTTGCAAATGTTTTCGATGCACAGCCCCCGATTAATATCCTGACCCAGCGCGGTCAGCTTCACCGAAACATTGGCATCTACCCCCGCTTCGGCGATTTTATCCAAAAGTTCGAGATATTCCTCGGTAGCGTGGCGGGCTTCGGCCTCACTGTTGGTATTTTCGCCCAAATGGTCAAGCGAAACTTTTAAGCCGATTTTGTTGGCTTCGCGGGCGGCATTAATCGCGTCAGTTTGGGTTTCTCCAGCCACGAAACGGTGGGCCGCTTTTCGTCCCAGCGGGTTGGTGCTGACAAAGCCGCGCAGTTCTTTACTTTGTGAAAGTTTTAATATTGGCTCTTTTAATACCGACATTGTTTTACTCCTGTTGTCGTCAGTTTGGTTATTTATTATTGTTCTGTGTGAATTATAGCACGAAGCCCGCCACCGAGATTTTCAGAACGCTTTGACCAAAATCTTTGTAAATTCTTTTGTAAAATATTACAGCTATATGAAGTTTGGCTAACATTCGTTCGTTATACTGAAAATGAGCGAATTTAGGCGTGATTTGTGCATCTTATCTGCGTTATAGAAGGATAAGAAGCGTGACATTTTGAGCCAATAAACTGTCTTAATACAGTAATTGGCAGGGACAGAACTGTTTTTGGAAGTGCTAACTGCGCTATAGTCAAGGTAGTAACGCCAAACACATTTGAAGTAGAAGGAAAAGACTATGGGGACTCTTGGTAAAGTAAGCAATGCTCACACCACGTCGGATGAATGGCAGCGTGTATCGCTCACCTGCGGGGTAGAACTGCACTACCGTTCGGCTACCACGCCAGAACAGGCCAGAGAAATAGCCGGGGTTATCGCCGATGCTACCCGCCTTTTGAGCGGCAAAGCCTCTCTTAAAAATATGCCAACTAACACCAAATGGATTGGTAGTCTGCAATGGCTCTAAACTCAAAATTTAAAACTCTTCCACCACAGAGGTTTCACAGTTTTTAACTCAAAGCTCAAAACTTCATAGGCTATTCTCCGCCATCACCTCCGCCTCCGCCGTCACCACCACCGTCGCCGCCCCCATCACCGCCGCCGCTATCGCCGAAAGAGCTGTCGAAGCTGGAGCTAAAGTCGCCAAACGAATCTGAGCCGAAAGCATCAAAGTCGAGGCCGCTCAAGTCGAAGCTACCGCCGCTAAAGTTATCGCCCGCCTCGAAGCTCGCCCCTAAATCGAAGCTACCGCCGCTAAAATTACTGTCAGGCGCGGGCCAACTGCTACCAGCCGAGCTATCCGAACTAGCTGAACTGGACGAATCATAATAGCTGCCCCCATCTCCACCACTACTTGTGTCATATTGCCCGGTTCGCATCTGCCGCTCCCATTGTTTCATTGCTTCCGGGTTAATATCGAGTAGCAAAATGCTCACGCCCACCGCCGCCAAATAAGCATTAGCTTGAGCCGGATTGTATCTTATCCAGTTTTCCAGATTGGCCTTGCCGTCATTAACCACGCTTTGCAAATAGTTTTGCATCGCCTGACCGCGTGGCGTTAGGCTGTATACGGTATAAGGAAAGAACAAAAACTTCTTGCGTTCGGGTGCGAGGTAGCCGCCACTAACCAACGTTGGCTTGACATAATTACCACTAAAGTTGGTGACGATATTGCCGAGCTGGTTTTTGACGTAATCCGCCAAGTCTTTCATTTCGATTTGTTGGCTAGGGTTAGTAAAGGGGTATTTGAAAAGCTGCTCGTGCGGCTTGAGAGGTAAAGTTTGGAAAGCCTGACCGGGCGAGATAAAAACTTTTTTGCGTTTACCGCGCCGGTCTTTAGGGTCTGGTAAAGTTTGCAATTTTAAAAACTTGCGGAATAATAGCCCTGAAAAAGTGAGCTTGAGCAAACGCACGTCAATGTTAGCACGCGGGTTCAGGATAAGCGAAGTTTCGGCAGGAGTCAGGGCCAGCACTTCCCGATTGTCCATATTTAGCTCCTTTATTTTTAGAACAAATATCGCGCAAATTTGCAAAGGAAGTTATGTTTTATTTGGTTATTTCGCTGCTAAACGTAATCGGACTGCCAGGACAGGCGGGAAGTTTTGGTAGTTTGTCCAGGAAAAAGGGCGGTTTGGTTGGGCTTCCTGGGTAAAAGTTGGCTCTTCGATGCCGTCCATCATAAATCCGGTCTGAAAACAGCTATTCAAAATGCTGTGTAGCGGGCGGTCAAAGTAGTAGTGGGCGGCGGGTTCACCGGGTGCGCCAGTTCCTTTAGCAATTTGCGGGTTCAGGTAATCCTTGATTTTGATGAAATAATTCACGACTAATTGACCGTCGCGGTCTTCTTGCTCTACGCTCATACGATTGCTGGTAGCGTTAAAGACCGGGTGAGGAATGGCAAAGACAAAGCGACCTTCAGGCTTGAGTAAACGGGCCAGCCCGTTCAACATTGGCTCAAGTGTTGATATATCTTGCATTGCCATTGTGCAAACGGCTGCGTCAAACTTTCTTTCACCCAAAGCTAAAAGTTGTTCCTCCGAAGTGGCATCTACCTGACAATATTCGATGCTATCCTCATATTCAGCGTTTTGAGCGCGGGCCAATTCGATAAACCGGGAGCTAAAGTCGGTTGCGAGTACCTTTGCACCGAGTTGGGCCAGTTGCCGGGTAAACACGCCGTTCCCGCAGGCAATGTCCAGAATATATTCACCCGGCTGCACCTGTAACAAGCGTTCCACCGAAGGCCGTACCAGTGTAGAATGAAATAGGTTGCCATCGCCACTCATCAAATCATTCCAGAAATCGGCCTTTTTGTCCCAAATAGCCTGAATTTCCTGGTTAATTGCCTTCAAATCTTCGCTCATCTTGCCTCTTTAACTGTTGAGCTTGGCGAGGGTTACGCCATCGCCACCTTCGCCATTTTCGCCCAGCCGGAAAGATTGCACCAGCGAATGAGTTTTGAGAATATCGCGCACTACCTGACGGAGTACGCCTGTGCCTTTGCCATGTACGATGCGGACGAAGGGAAAGTTGGACAAATAAGCATCGTTCAGGTAGCGGTCAAGCTCAGTGTAAACTTCTTCGGCCCGCATCCCCCGAATATCGATTTCCATCGCGGTATCCGGCACTTCAGCGCGGGCGCGAGCCTTTACCTTGATAGCGGATTCCTTCTCGCGCTCGTTTTCAACATCAATCCGGCGGGAACGGGTGCGCGGTGCATCATCGTTGGAGCGCGGTTTGCCCGCCAGTTTCCGCAAGTCGTTAGTATTTACCTTGACCTTGAATGCTCCAAAGCCTACTTCATAACGATTATCGTTATCCGGCCCGCTTAGTAACTCGCCTTCCTGCTGCAAAGTTTCGATAAAAACTCTATCACCCGCTTTGAGAATTAAATCGGCAGGATTCGCGGCGGCTTGCCCGTTAGCGGAAGCGGCCCGCGTTTGGGCGCGGCGACGGGCTTCCTTTTGCAAAGCTTCAGCCCGGCGTTCCGCTTCCGCTAGAGCGCGACGCTGCTTTTCGAGTTGGGCGGCGATTTCGGCACTCTGGGAGGCTTGCCGGGCGGCCTGTTCGATTTCGAGCAAACGCTGGCGCAAGGCTGAACCCTCTTGCCTAACGGCGGTAAGCTCGGTTTCCAGTTCTTGTCGGGCTTCCTGCCGACCTTCAGCGGCGGCCTTACGGCGCACTTCATCCACATTCCGAAGCTGGCGTTTGAGTTCGTCGCGTTCACGCTCGGTTTCGGCCCGCAGTTTCATCGTCTGGAAGCGAATTTCGGCGGTTTCCTCACGTTCGCGGTAAATCTGGCCCAAAAGCTCGTCCACCTGCGTTTCCTCGTGAGAAAGCAAGCCCCGCGCCCCCTCGATAATCTCGCTTTTTAGGCCCAAACGGGAAGCAATCGCCAGAGCGTTAGAGCGGCCCGGCAAACCAATATTTAGTTTATAAGTTGGCGACAAACTTTGCACATCAAATTCGACGCTGGAATTCTGCACACCGGGCGTAACGTAGGCAAAGCTTTTCAATTCACTATAATGAGTGGTAATAATTGCGTCGCATTGTTTATCAAGAATAAATTGAATGATAGCGCGGGCCAGAGCCGAACCCTCGGTGGGGTCTGTACCTGCCCCCAATTCGTCCAGAATTACCAGCGTTTGGCGGTCTAGCTTATCGAGCATACTGATAATATTGGTCATATGCGAAGAAAAGGTACTGAGGCTTTGCTCAATAGATTGCTCATCGCCAATATCGGCGAAAATCTGCTGAAAAACCAGAGCTTGTGAATTTTCCTCGACAGGTAAATGTAACCCTGACATTGCCATCAAGGTTAGCAGTCCGGCGGTTTTAATTGAAACGGTTTTACCGCCAGTATTCGGCCCGGTCACGACCAATACCCGAAAATCCGCCCCAAGATAAATATCAATTGGTACAACCTTGCCAGTCAGCAAAGGGTGGCGGGCCTGTACAAAGTTCATCAAGCGGTTTTCGGCATCGCCCGGCGCATCCGGCGTGCTAATTTTAGGTTGATTAGCCCGGAGGACAGCAGCGTATTTAGCTTTGGCAAAGGCTAAATCAATTTCGGCCAAAGCCTCGATAGCGGCGATAATTTCGCTACCGTGAACCGCAACTTTGCCCGAAAGCTCCCGCAAAATCCGTTCGATTTCTTCCCGTTCGTCCATTTGAAGCTGTTTCCAGCGATTGTTCAAATCTACAATTACTAATGGCTCAAGAAAAACGGTTGCGCCACTGGCCGATTGGTCGTGGACAATACCTTTTAGCTGCCCCTTGAAATCATTTTTGACCGGGATAACGTAGCGACCATCCCGCATGGTAATAATCGATTCCTGAATGGCGGGCTGGTACTGCGAAGAAGAAAGAATCGAATTTAATTTTTCGATTATTCGCCCGTGTGAAATTCGTATATCGTGGCGAATTCTTTGTAAAGCCGCGCTTGCGCTGTCCAAAACCGTCCCGTCCGGGCCAATTGTTCGCTCAATGTCGCTTTCCAAAAGCGGCAAATCTACCAAGCTTTGCGCGATTTGCCCCAGATAAAAATACTCGCCGGATTGGGCCATCCGCAAAATCAGGCGGCGCAGAGTACGGCTGCTGACCAGCGTTTGGACCAATTCCAGAAATTTGGTAGCTTCCAAGGCCCGACCCAAAGCGGCAATTCGGACGGAATCGCGCAAATCGCGTGCGCCACCCAGCGTAACTTCGGGGCGAGTTTCGATTAAACGGCGGGCTTCGGCGGTAATATCCTGCCGCATTTGCACTTCGGCTACTTCTAAAGACGGGGTCAAATTCAGGGCTAATTCGCGTCCGGCGGAAAAAGAAGTATGAGCCGCCAATCGTTCCAGCACTTTAGAAAATTCTAATACTTTAATAGTTCTTTCGTTCATTTTTCTGTTATATTTTTCTCTTATTTATTTTCGTTATTCAGAATTATTTACCCCACCTTTATGCCTGAAAGGTGGGGTACTTGGCTAATTTAGGGTTTTAGCATAGCTGGTTATATTATACCAGATTTGGAGGAAATTAGAGTTCGCTAAAGACTGGAATTTCGTTATAAGGTAGCCAGGGTGAGAGGAAATTCAGAAAGACAACTTTCAGGCTTTTGAAAACGCCCATAAGAAGGGAAGTGCGAAAGCCTTCTACAATCGAAAAAAGGTAATTATTGGGACGACCCGCGCTTATCCAGGCCAGCGAAACGGTATTCCGAATTACAAAGGCAACTACCAGGATGCCGAAAATTGCCACAAAAATACCCAAAGCCAGCCCGCCTATCTGGTCAAGGTTAGCCAATTTTTTGGGCATACTATATTCTCTGGTGAAGCTAATTACTACCAAAGAGAAAATTATGCTCCAAACCACCCACAGAATACCAAACCAAAGTACCTGATTGGTCTGGACAGAGGCCGGGTTGCTAACTTCGGCGGTAATATTGGCGAAAAGCTTGTAAAAAAGGGCCGCCACTTGCAGGCCCAAATACATACCGAGCAAAATGCTGGCGACCCGAATAAGCCCTGCCGAGAAGCAGATAAATACGATTATAATCAAGAAGATAAAAAGAATTATATCAACCCAAGTCATTACCTTTTCCAGCCTCCCATTTTTGCTTGCTAATTTCTTTTATTACCCAATTTAGTGTTACTTTGCTTATTAATCTTGTTTACTAATTGTAATCGCTTTTCGTTCGCGATGCAATCACCATTATTTGCCAGATGAGCCATTTGTGTTATAATCACGGAGAAAGCCAGAAGACTGGAAGTAATCTCATGTCTTTGGCAAATACTTTTTGTATGATTTGCTCAAAATAGCTCAAATTAACCGGGGCAATGCCCGCCGGGGTTATAGCGTGAGCTTCCCATAGATTTGAAGCACTACTTGTTTGGTTTGCGTAATCAGGTGTGAAAATTCCTATTTTTGTAGCACCCGGAGCGGGCCGCAACCAGCGTAGGCGAAGGGAGACGATTTGATGTTGAAATTGCCGAACCTGCTGTTCGGGTTGTTCAGTCGTGATTTGGGGATTGACCTCGGCACGGCGAATACCCTGGTTCACGTGCGCGGTAAAGGAATCGTCATTAGCGAGCCAAGCTATGTGGCGATTGATAAAAAAACCAAAGACGTGAAAGCTGTTGGAGCGGATGCAAAGGCGATGGCCGGGAAAACCCCTGCCAACATTATCGCGGTGCGTCCTTTACGCGATGGTGTGATTGCCGACTTCGATATAGTCGAAAAAATGCTCCACGAGTTTATCCGCAAGGTTCACTCCCAAACCCTGGTCGGCCCACATCCCCGAATTGTAGTTGGTATCCCCAGTGGTGTAACCGAAGTTGAAAAACGGGCCGCCCGTGAAGCTTCGCTTAACGCCGGAGCGCGGGAAGCCTATGTCGTGGAAGAACCAATGGCGGCGGCTATTGGGGCGGGTTTGCCCGTGAACGAGCCGATTGGCTCAATGATTGTAGATATTGGCGGCGGAACCACCGAAGTGGCCGTAATTTCGTTGGGCGGTATTGTTATCAATCATTCTATTCGGACTGCCGGAGACGAAATTGACGAAGCGATTATGCAGTATTGCCGCCGGGAGCATAACTTGTTAATTGGCGAACGGATGGCCGAAAGCGCGAAAATCGCCGCCGGTTCAGCCTTCCCGCTTGACCAGGAATTGCGCTATACCTTGCGCGGGCGCGATGTTTTGACGGGTTTGCCCAAAGCGGTAGAACTTAGCAGCGTCGAACTCCGCGAAGCAATTAGCGGCCCGGTTAGCTCGATTGTAGAAACGGTCAAGCTGGCAATCGAGGAAACTCCGCCGGAATTGGTGGCCGATATTATGGAACGGGGTATTACGCTGGCTGGTGGTGGTGCGCTACTGCTGGGCCTTGACCGCCGTTTGCATATGGAAACCAAGATGCCGGTAATGGTGGCGGACGACCCGCTAACCTGTGTGGTGCGTGGTACGGGGATTATGGTGGAAAGTCTGGAAGACGAGAAATATCGCCAGATTATTGCCGCCAGCCAGGAAGGTCGCCGCATCAAATATTCACGTTAGGCCAGTAGCAGGGGAAGGACGTTATGCAGGCTGATATTAGCATTGACCTGACGCGGGAATATACGGCGGGGGAACTCGCCGGATACCCGATGATGGCAATAATTACGAGCTAATTGAGGGAAAACTGGTAATGTCGCCTCCTTCTATAACCGAACATGGGCTAATTACGGGTAAAATTTAGACGGCCATTCAGCTTTTCTTGCAGGGCAAGCAACTAGGTAGTAGCTGGTTTACCACTGGCTGCTACGTTGGCAAAAAGCTGAATGGCAAGGATAACGTTTTAGCCCGGATGTTTGTTTTATCAGACTAGAGCTTTTTTAATCTTCGGAAAGAAATTATACCTGCCAATTAATAGCTATGTTTCGTAGAAATGAATCCGAGTTACAATCACGCCTGTATCTGGCGGTGGCCCTGTGTGCGGCCTCAATGGTATTGATGCTGGTAGACCAGTTTGGCGGTTTGCGCCCGGTGCAGCAAGTCTTAAGCCTGGTGCTGAACCCGGTACAGCAGGGAGTTCACCAGCTAGGCGAGAATTTCGCCAATTTTGGGGCGTTTACTCAAGATTTGGAGAAATTGCGGGCCGAAAATAAAGATTTGCGTGCTAAATATCAAGCGGCTTTGGCCGACCAGGGCCGGATTGCCGAACTTCTTCAGGAAAATACCGAGCTGCGCCGTCAGCTTGAATTCAGCAAGAACCCCGAAAATAAACGTTTTACCACTGTTAGTGCGGAAGTTATTAACCGCGACCCTACCGGGCAAAATCAGGCGGTTATCATTAATCGCGGTTCGAACGATGGGCTTAATTTCGGGATGCCAGTGGTTGACCCTAGTGGCTATCTGGTGGGGAGAATTCAGAAAGCAGACCCGGCTAAATCAGTTATTTTGCTGATAACCGATACCAGTTTGGGCGTAAATATTACTACCCGTCGTTTTGATAACAATAAACAAGTCGACATTCCCGGCGGCGCGGTAGACGGTACCGCAGTCGGGCAATGGCAAGCCGGGGGGCGGGTCAAAATCAGCCTGATTAAAAGTGATGCCAGTATCAAGCAGGGCGATTGGGTCTTTACCAGTGGTATAGGCCGCACTTTCCCCCAAAACTTGCTGGTCGGGAGAATAGAAAAAATAATCGAGCAGGACGGGCAGCCCGAAAAACAAGCGACCCTGACTCCTATCGCCGACCTTGACCATTTGCAGCGAGTTCAGGTTATTACTTCCTGGGGCGATGTGCCGAAATAGAAGTACCCACTATGATTTGTTCCTGACTTTGCAAAATATTGCTTTGCCAACAGAATCTGGCCCAACCTATATTGGCTTTAGCCAGATTTTTATGTCATCAGCCCAGCCCTTTCAGGGCAAGGGGACAACCTCGATTGACGCTTGATGTTTAGAAGAAGGGTTGTCGGCGGGAATAACCAGAAATCAGAAACTACCAAAGGAGGCTTCCCGTTAATCTTTATGTAGCAGCAATTATAATACTTTTGACCGGGTTGCTACAGGCGGATTTTTTGCCGGGGGTCTTGCCGAACCTGAACCAGTTTATACCCGATTTGATGTTGCTGGTAGTAGTAACCTGGGCTTTGAATTTGCGCTGGCAATGGTCTATTCCACTGGCATTTTTTAGCGGACTGACTCTGAATTTGCTGAATCCTTCGACCAAATTAGTCGGAGTGGATGCTTTGCTCTACACTTTTATTGCACTGCTGGTTGGGCTGATAGCTCGTCAACCTGAAAATACCGGGCTGGCACGAGCTATATTAATCACGCTTGGCGCAGCCCTGCTTTACCGAATTTTGTTGTTGCTAGTACAGCAGTTTATGGGTTATAATAACCTTCAACTTAATTTACTCATCCAGGTAATATTGCCGGTAGCGATTGTAGATGCGGCTTTAATGTTAATAGTGTTTGTAGTAGTGCGCTTTTTAAGCCGAATTGGTGCGCCAATTGAGTAAGAAATGGTTTTAAATTTAGATGAAGAAAAACTGGCCCGTCAAAATCAGGGTGACGAAGGCGGGCCAAATCGAAATCGGGTAACGGGACGCGCCCAAACCTTGAGCCGTCTCAACTTTTTGCGTCTGGGGATTGGGGGCAGCTTTGCTATTTTAGGCTGGCGGCTTTGGGATATGCAAATAAATCGCCCGCCGGAAGCCCGTAACACTACCCAGCAGGAAATTCGCCCGATAAAAATAAAAGCTCCACGCGGCATTATTTATGATGCCAATGAGCAAAAACTGGTTAGTAACAAACCGACTTATTCCGTGACCCTCACCCGCTATGATTTGCCCAAACTCGTTGATAACAAGGATTGGAGCAAAGACGAACGTGCCAGGCAAAAAGATTTGGTGACGCTTCAAAGGCAGGCGGTTTTTGATTCGCTGGCCCGGTTTTTAGTGATGGATTACGTGGTAGGGGTAGTGCCGGAGCAGTTTTTTGGCGACCCTAAAGTAGCTGCGGCGGGTGAAGAAGACCAAAACGCAACTCTGAACGCGCTGGAACGCTTGCTGGGTCGGGCCGCGATTGATGTTAAGAAGGATTTGCAGAAGGCCCGCAAGCAGGACTTGTATGTTTTCCCCGGCAGAATTCAACTTAACGATTCCCGCTTTGCCGACTTTTTGAAGTTGCGCGAACGAAAAGGGGTTTTCTTTTTGAGCGAAGCCGAACGGGTGGTCTTTGTCTCGACTTTTGCCACTGCCGATTACGAGCCAGTGGTGGTTGCTTCCGGGCTTAATCGGGAAGATGCAATGCTACTGGAAGAAAAGCGGCTGGATTTGCCCGGCGTAGGTATTCAAATCGGCTATGTCCGCGAGTATTCCGACCCTAAACTTTTCGCCCATATTTTGGGTTATAACGGCTATTTCCGCAGCGAGGAATCCCGCGAGGCGGCCAATAAAGAAGCGGCCAAAGATTATATTGATACTGTCAATCCCGATAACCCGATTAATAGTCGGGTAGTTTATGACCCCGATGATAAGGTTGGGCTGGCCGGAGTAGAGGCTCAGTTTGAAGCTTATTTGCGAGGGCAAAAGGGCGGGCGGGATGTGGTAGTAGATAGCAGCGGCCACATTATCGAGACGGTCAAGGATAGCGAACGGGAAGCTTTGGCCGGAAATAGCGTTTATCTGACTATTCGGGGTGATTTACAAAAAGTAGTGACCGCCGCGTTGGATAAACAAATCAGCGAAGCCAATAAAGAAAAATCGGCGGGGGTTTCCGAAGGCGCGGCGGTTGTAATGGATGTTACCAATGGGCAAGTTTTGGCTCTGGTGGCCTTCCCTTATTACGACAATAACAAATTTAGCGGCAGGCTTACGGACGGAGATGTAAAAGCTTTGTTTGACCCCGAAAAAGCTCCTCTGGTAAACCGGGCAATTAGCGCACGTTACGCTCCCGGCTCGACTTTCAAGCTGATAACGGCTCTTTGCGGCTTGGGCGAGGGGAATATTGATTCTAATCGTACTTATAATTGCAGCCAGTTTATTGATATTCCTACTACACAGGTTCAACAGTTTCAAGAATTCCGTTGCTGGGGCAAGCATGGGTCGGTAAATGTGGTCGGGGCGGTTGAACAAAGTTGCGATATTTTCTTTTACAACGTTGGGGTAGCGGGCGAATCTAACGAATTTTTCGGGGCGAACCGCTATTACGAAAAGGGCAATCGCAAGGATGCCAATCTTTTTCGGGGCGTAGGCATCGAGGCGATTAATAAGTATATGGATATGTTTGGGCTAGGCAAGCCTACTGGTATTGAATTGCCCAACGAATATAACGGTAATTTACCTACTCGCGCTAGTCATTTGCGGGCGACGGGTAACCCTTGGTCGGTGGGTGATACCATGACTACCTCGATTGGTCAGGGTGAAGTGGAAATGACCCCGCTTCAAGTTTGTAATATGACGGCTACGATTGCTAATGGCGGGACGCTTTACCAGCCGACTATTTTAAAAGAAGTGCGCGATACCAAACGCAATGTGGTTAAAGCTTTTGAGAAGATAAAATTGCGGGATTTGCCGGTTAGCCCTTATCATTTGCAATTGGTGCGGCAAGGAATGTTGAACGTGACTGCGCCACGTGGTACAGCCAGTCGGTTGGCCGGGCAATTGGGGCGGTTGCAAGTGGCGGGCAAAACCGGGACGGCAGAATATGGCGAAATCTATGGAGTTGACCCCGAAACAAAGCTGCCCTTGCGGGCCACTCACGCCTGGTTTACCGCCTATGCTCCTTACGATAAGCCCAAATATGCCGTAACAGTGCTTATCGCGGCGGGTAGTCGCCAAATCGAAGGTTCGACTTTTGCCGTGCCAGCCGCTAAAGATATTTTGACTTATCTTTTCCCGGACGAAACAAAAGTAACCAAAGCGTAGGTTAGTTTAAAGTTTCAAGTTGTTGGAAGGGTTGCGGGTTGCGAATTGCAAGTTAGAGGATTGGTTGAAAGCAATTGAGAATTTATCTCAGGCGAGGTTGGGCGAAAGTCAACTGGCAGAGCAGCATCCTACAGGGAAAGCGGCATCTAGTAGGATGTGGCTCTGCCAACGGATAGAACCACGATTTATTAAGATAGACTATAATTCAAATATAAGCAAAGTTTGTTACAGTTGGTTTAAACCAGCTTTACCTTACTTAGCCCGAAATTCACTTTAGGGCGATTGAGCGAAACTCTTTACTATAGAGATTTTACAGAGAAACCAGAAACCAGAAACTTATTAAAGGGGCGATTATGAGCGCGGCGGGGGGGAATAAGAAAAGGGAAAGCGTTACTTTTAAGGGGACGGGCGGGGGCTTGCTTATTCGATTGCGCGATGAGGCCGACGCGCCAGTTATGGCTGACATGCTGGAGGAATTGGAAACACGGCTCAAGCAATCGGCCAAATTTTTCAAAAACGCGCAGGCTTCGCTGGATTTGGGGAAGCGCGAGGTTGAAGCTGCTGATTTGGAAACAATGCGCGAAATGTTGGCCCGCTATGAAATCAGGCTCGATAGCGTGGTGTCGGGGGTAAACGCGACCAGAAGCGCGGCCCGCCAGGTGGGGTTGCCAATTCGGTTGCCGTCACCGGCGACTACTCGCCCGCCCGTTGCTTCGGAAACAATCGCGGCGGGTTTTCCGTTTGATTCGGCTGAAGCTTTGTTTGTACAACGTACTTTGCGGAGTGGGCAAAAAATTGAGCATCATTCGGACGTATGCTTGATTGGCGATGTGAACCCTGGGGCAGAAATAATCGCGGGGGGTAGTGTGCTGGTTTGGGGGGTACTGCGAGGGATGGTACACGCCGGGGCGGTAGAAGATAAGGCCAATGGTGCGATGATTTGCGCGATGTGGTTTGCCCCAACCCAAATTAGAATTGGTGAACTGGTTACACGTGGGCCAGCAACTACTAATGCAGTGGATTTTAAGCCGGAAACGGCGTTGGTGCGCGAAGGGCGAATTGTGGTTGAACCCTGGATGCGCCGTAAATAATAGTTGTTAAAATTTAGTTGATACTTGAAAAGGCTATTTTTAATTAATCTGATTAGCCGTCTTTTCTAACAACTAATAACCAACAACTAACAACTAAAGAGGCAACGAGAAGGAAGGGTCAATGGCGGGTAAAGTAATAACCATTACCAGTGGGAAGGGCGGGGTTGGTAAGACGACCACAACAGCCAATTTGGGGACGGCTCTGGCAATTCAGGGGCTAAAGGTGGCTGTGGTAGATGCCGATATTGGTTTGCGGAATTTGGATGTAGTAATGGGTCTGGAAAATCGGATTGTGTACGATTTGGTGGATGTTATCGAAGGTCGCGCCCGTTTGCGGCAGGCTTTGATTAAAGATAAACGTTACCCCGACTTGTGCTTGCTACCCGCCGCCCAAACCCGCGATAAAAACGCGGTTAATCCTGAACAAATGGCTGAATTATGCCATCAGTTAGCTCAGGATTTTGATTTTGTGTTGATTGATTCGCCTGCTGGAATAGAGCAGGGCTTTCGCAATGCTATCGCTGGAGCAAATCAGGTGGTAATTGTGACTACCCCGGAAGTCTCGGCGGTTCGCGATGCTGACCGTATTATTGGGTTGGTAGAATCGGCAGAGCTAGGCGCACCCCGGTTAATTGTCAATCGAATAAAGCCCGGTATGGTCAAGCGCGGCGACATGATGAGTGTACAAGATGTGCTAGATATATTGGCAGTTGAGCTTATCGGAGTTGTGCCAGAAGATGAATCGGTAATTATCTCGACCAATCGAGGTGAAGCGGTAGTTTTTGATGGACATTCGCGGGCGGGGACAGCTTTTCAGAATATCGCCCGCCGTTTGCTCGGCCAGCAAGTGCCTTTTCTTTCATTGGATGAGCCAGTCAAGCAAAGCTGGTTTGCCCGTCTTTTTGGAGTAAACCGCTAGGTAAAAGTATTAAAAAACTTTTGCAAAAAGGAAACGTTTTCCTGTCGAATTAGTGTTGATATTCAGCTCAAGAAAGTTTATACTTATATTAATCTTTCAGCGAGACCAGCCAGAAAGGGCTGTTATAGAGGTAGCTAATGGGTCTACTCAATAGTTTGTTTAGTAAACGCGAAGCGTCGAAAACAGCTACCAGTTCGGGTGTAGCGAAAGAGCGGTTGCAGTTGGCTCTGGTTTATGATCGCGTGAAAATTTCGCCTGAATTGCTGAATACCATAAAAGAAGAAATCGTCGGTGTTATCAGTAAACATTTTGATATTGACCGACAGGGTATGGAAATTACTCTGGGCGAACGTAACGATAGATTGGAAGTCAATATCCCGGTAAAACGTTCCAGAACTTACGACCAGAATTCTTAGTACACAAACAAATCAATTTAACGTTTGAATTGCAGAGAGTGTTAGGCAATCGGTCTTCCCCGAAGACGCGGATAACCCGGCTTTGGCTTTTACTACTGCTGTTACCATTCAATCTGGAGAGAAGTAGAGAAGGCATATGGATATAATCGAGAACTGGCCGCGCGAACGCTGGCGCGAAAATTCGGCTACTTTAAGTGGTTTTAGAGCAACCTCGCGAACCATCCGAATTCAGACCAGAGGTGAAGGTGATGTGGTGGATGTAACTCGCTCGGTGCAGGAGCGTATTACTGAAGTCGGTTTGAAAATAGGGACTGTAACCGTGTTTGTGCAGGGTTCAACGGCGGCCTTGACTACCATTGAATATGAGCCGGGGCTGGTTTCAGATTTACGAGAGCTTTTTGAACGAGTTGCACCCAGTAAGGCCCAATATCAGCATAACCAGCGTTGGCACGATGGCAATGGTTATTCTCACGTAAGAGCTTCCTTACTTGGCCCGTCGCTAACTATTCCTTTTACCGATGGTTTTATGACGCTTGGTACCTGGCAACAAATTGTGGTGGTAGATTTTGATAACCAGTCTCGCCAGCGTGATTTGATTGTGCAAATGATGGGTGAATAATCAGATATACTCGGTAAACTCTTAATACTTAACTAAAGTAATAAATTAGCCCGGCTGCAATGGCGTAACCGGGCTTTTTCGTGCTTGTTATATTGCCTTGTTAATTATCTGATACTCAAAAATCTATGGCGCGGAATTTGCCTTTTCACTTTGGTAGTTACAAATAATGAAAAGCTAAAGGTAAGGGAAGGAGAAAACAATGGCCGATGATAATCGAAAAGCGGCGGACGGGAAACCAGCCGACGCTACCGGGGTGATGAAGCCGGATGACCCTAAAAAAGAAGAAAAAGTGGCAGGGGTGGATGTTTGGGCGGGGAATTCGGCGATAGAAGAAGCCGAAATGCTAGACCAGCCACTTTCATCCAGCGAGGCCGGTATTGATACAGTTTACGACCCGGAAGGCGGTGTGCTTCGTCAATCTTTTGGCAGCAATTATTCCGAATTGCCGTCCATCAAGACCGACCCAAACGAAACTGAGCAAATTTTGGATGTCCCAATCGATACTCCTCCGCCCCCCAAAGCAGACTATCGGAAAAAGTAACAAGTATAAAGTAGGAAGTCTGAGGCATAGTCCTAATTCCTACTTTATACTTCCTACTTGTTCTCAAGCTTCGTTGCCAATCCAGAAATAGTTTTGGGGGACGTTCTTGGCGCGTTCGACTTTTACGCCCGATACTTCGCTTTGAACTTCTTCAGGCGATTGGGTTTGGTCGCTGAGGCGGCAGATACCCGGCTCTTTGCCAAACTTTTGCTTGTAGCGCAAAACCCCTTCGTCTATTTTAGCGGTTACTGATTTTTTTGGATTATCGTCATACCATACAAAATACATGGTTTTTTCTCCTTGTTTGCTGCTGCAAAATCTTTCACTATTTTAGCGGCTATCCTTTTCTAAAACTTTCTTATTCTTATTCCAGCGTGCGGAACTCGGCATCTACCGCTTCACCGACGGAGGCAGAAGTAGTTGTCACCGGGAGGTTAGGATTGGGACGACGGTTGCGGCTGCTGGTCGAGGTTGGGCGGCGGCGTTCCTGAACTGGTTCTGTCGCGTAGTATTCTTCCTCAACTTGAGCTTGAACTGGTGGGCGCGGGCGACGGGGACGGCGAGCGGTGGCTAATTGCTGCTGCTGGTAATAATATTCTTCTTCGGCGGCAATCTGAGCCTGTTGCTCGTAATAAGCAGCGTAAGCGTCAAGCTCCTGTTCAGATTCGTAGTAATATTCTTGTGGCTGTTCAGAATAAAAATACTCTTGCTCTGGATACTCCTCCGGGTAGTAACCTGGTTGCAGGCGAGGACGCTGCGGCTGTGCTTGTGGACGCTGCTGACGCGGCAATTCAGGATAATAGGGCTGCGGCTGCGGCGATACTTTAGGACGAGCGGTTTTGGGGCGGCGCACCGCCTGGGGCTGGGCGATTTGGCCGTAATAATCATATTCGGCGGGCGCGTCCAGATAGCCGTACTCGGCAGGTTGCTGGTACAGTTCGTAGTCAGGTTGAGCATATTGCTGGTAGGGCAGGGCGGCTGGTTGCTGCACGATAATTATGGGCTGCACCCGTTCTTCCTCATCGTAATTGGGCCGCTTTTTATCCCGGCTCAAAATCATCACCAACACAATCAAAAGGGGAATACTTGCCAATAGGCCCAGTACCACCCCGATTGTTACGCCCCAGCCTCCCGGCGGCATCGCCACCGCTACCAGCACTCCCAGCGTTGCCCCAAAACCTAGCAGCAAGCTGGCAAAAAATTTCCTGTTCATAATTTCTCTCTTACTACGAACTGATTTTATTTATATGGAGCAAATTACTTTTGGTACTGCTCATCACGTTGCGTGTCCCCTGCCTCTGCTCATTTTCGGTTCTATTTTTTGGCCGCGTCGGGGAAGGACGGGCTTCTTCCTGTTCCTCGCCTGCTACGGGCTTACGGCGAGTTTGCTCTTGCCGGGCGCGGAGCGGATTATGATATTCCTCATCGTTTTCAACTTCGTTTCTGGCTTCACTGCGGCTATCGCGACGGTCACGGATGCTTTCGTGATAACGGGCCAGCCGTTCCGAAATGCCTTCGTGGTCACTATCCTGCTCCTGATGCAAGGTTGCCGGAGTTTGGCGGAAGTTGCGGGCAGACTGGCTCGCCCGGCGTGGCTTCGGCTTTTCGTAAAGTTCTTTTTCGGCTGGCTCGTCCTCCTCAGCTTCATAAGCAGGCGAAGCATAATATTGACGGGCGCGAGTGCTGGCTGAACGGTTAGTGGTTGCCCGGCTGCGCGAAGTTTCGGCGGAATTCTGACCGGGCTGACCTCCCAGGTGGGTGACGGTTTGTTCCATTTCCGCCGGGCTAATATGGGCCGCTTGCAAGCGCACCGCTTCTTCTTTGGCAAATAGCAAAAAGTCGCCCTGCCCCATCAATTTTTCCGCGCCGCTATTAGCAATCCCGCTGGCTGCTTTTGCTTCTTCCTGATTGGCCGTCCGCCCAACAATCCGGGTCGGCCAGCTATTACGAGCCACATTCAGCAAGGCCGGGGAAAGTTGTTTGGCACAGGCGATAATGTGAATACCGACTTCATGCCCGCTTTGCACAATCCGGGTAATAGTTTGTTCGAGTTCCCGGCTATTAACCGTCGCAAGTTCGGCCATCTCATCCACAAAAACGGCCAGTGCGGGCGAGTTTATGCCCTGTTCTTCCCGCTTCTCGATATGGCGCACTACCCAGCGCAAACGGTGCAGGGCATCAAGCGAGTCGTTCACAATCGGGCAAATCAAATTGGGCAAGCCTTCGAATTGACTGTAAGCTTTGCCTTTGGTATCAATCAAAAGCAGTCGCAGATGTTCTGGCGGATTTTGTAAGGCAAGGCTGGCAATCATACTGCGGGTTAAAACCGTCTTGCCGCTACCTGTGCCACCCGCAATCAGCATATGCGAAATATCAGGCGAACCCAACCGCACCAGCAAAGGTACGCCACATTCATCCAGACCCAGCACCGGGGCGTTTTCCGGCAGCTCTCCCGTCAGGTTACGCATAAGCGGGAACAGCCGTACCGCCACTGGATCAGGGCGCGGCACTTCAATTTTGACAGTGTAGCCCTCGCGGGTAATCCGGCAGTGCGGCACATTCAAAGCCAAAGCTAAATCCTCGGCCAATGCCGCGACTCGGCTATACTTTGTTCCGGCTTCCAGCCTGATATGAAATTGAATGAGCCGGGGTGAAATATTACCGCCCACTACTTCGGCAGCTATGCCATGCGAGTGGAGCGTATACTCAATCCCATCGGCCTGATGGTCGAGCAGAGAGCGCATTGCTGGGCATTCCCCTTTGATGGTATACGACTGGACAGTGTAGAACAGCAAGGAAATAGAACCCTTGTTCAATAAATATTTTACTAGAACAAAAGTGCTTTGTCAATAGGGGGTTTCATGTAAATTTTACTATGTACAAAACTACCAATTGTTTGCTCCCAGAGGCAAAAATAAACGGGAAAAAGAGGCGACTAACTGTATCAAAAAAGCCACTACTACCAAAGTTTTGCTTTATTTTGGTAGTAGTGGCTTTTTAACTCAAAACTCAAAACTCAAAACTCTCAACCACCCAAGTCAATTGTCCAGTACCATTTATAGGTGGAACTGGCGTTATACGCCCGGCCAATCCCAATATACTTGTAATCCGCGCCGAGCATATTAGCATTGTGGCCGGAGGAATTTTTCCAGCCATCGAAAACTAGCGCGGCGGTAGTGTATCCGGCGGCGATATTTTCGCCCTGGGGATAGCGGGTATAGCCAAAGGCGGTCAGGCGCGGCCCCATATCGCGACCCTGCGAGTCAGTGTGGCTAAAGCGGTTGTTATTCGCCATGTCCGCGCTCATCCATTTGGCGGCTGTTGTCAGATTTGTATCCAGTTGCAAGGCCGCCAGCCCTTTAGAGGCCCGGTACTGGTTAATGGTGGTCAAGAACTGGCTTTCTTCGGCATCCAGCCCGTTAGTTGGCGCGGCAGTCGTGGCGGGTGCGGTAGTCGCGGGTACGGCAGTCGTGGATGGAACGGCAGTCGTCGCGGGCGCGGTAGTATTGGCCGGATTGGTCGCGAAAGTAGTATTAGGCGTAACGGTGGTAGTCTGGGCGGCGGCGGTAGTGTTCGGGCTGGTGCTACCGTACCGCCATTTGTAATAATGTTGGCCGATATTGCCCATTTCTACCAGAAAACCGGGCGAATTGCCAGGGGTAAAGGTCAGGGCGCGGCGTTCGTAAATTTGCACAAGGACTTCTTTATCCACGCCAGCAACCTTAAACTTGGCCCAAAACGGCTCGGTCATGGGCAAACCGACTACATAAACCCAATCCAAACTCATAGTATTTTTCCAGCTTAAAAACTGGCCGTAGAATACATCCGGGATATTATGGCCCAAATTATCATCGTAATAAGCGTAATTGGCATAATTGGCTGAAACCGTAGTCGTGCCAATTTGTCCAGCCCGGTTAATATTCTGGTTCACAAAGCCGCTTTTCTTCTCAGCTCGCTTATCGTTATTAAGCGAAGCAAGCGGCGCGAAAGTCGCGTAAGTCGGGCCATCGTTGTCAGGGTCGCCCCCCACTGGCACTTGAGCCGGGCCACGATTGCTCGAAGTTTTATCGCCGGTTTGCATTTGCCCGCTTACCAGTTCTTTGGCAAGCAAACCGTTAGTTACATAGTAAATCGAATTAACATCACCATTTGGATTGTTAATCTCCATCCGGCTCTTGTCGAAATATTGCACCAATCGCTGACCGCCTGGCGATTCGGTATACGGCTCCTGGGTAGTCGCTCCCGGCTCTGGCCCCCAAATCCAGGTACGGGCCACCTTGCCCTGTTTTACCTCTAAATCGGTTTGCGACCAAACTTTATTAAAAGCCGGGTTCGCAAAATCCGCCGCCGCGCTCACTCCCGCCAGCGTTATTATCAGGCTGCATACTAATACCGCCAGCCCTGCCATCCTCAATGTTAGTCTGTTCCGCATGCTCTACTACTCCCAATTCTAATTTTGGCTGTTATCTTAATACTAAATATGAACATTGCAGCCTAATTTTAGCACAATTTTTTACCTTTTTTCCATACTCCATCCCGCCGTCAGCAATCTGTCAGCCTTTTCAGGGTAAAATCTCCAAAATCATTGACCTATAAAGCATAAGCTGATGTAATACAACTATCTAATCAAACACTGAGAAATGAGATAAAAAATGGAAAATCAGCAAAAATGGTATATAA
>JBBQGP010000068.1:0-25626 GCA_038323095.1 Chloroflexia bacterium
CTCGCAGTTGTTAGAGCCGTTGTTTGAATTTTCTGGGGCATGTGCTGGTTGTGGCGAAACACCTTACGTTAAACTGGTATCGCAATTGTTTGGAGACCGGGCTGTGATTGCCAATGCTACCGGTTGTTCCTCGATTTACGGTGGCAGCTTGCCGACTACGCCCTGGACTTTTAATAGTGAAGGGCGTGGCCCCGCCTGGTCTAATTCCTTGTTTGAGGATAACGCCGAGTTCGGTTTGGGGATGCGGGTCAGCCTGGATAAACAGCTGGCCTATGCCCAGGAATTATTGCCAGGGTTTGCACTTCAAGTCGGTGCAGATTTGGTGCAGGCGTTATTAGAAGCTGACCAGAAGAACGAAAGTGGCATACGTACTCAACGCGAACGAGTAGTCCTGCTCAAGCAACGTCTGCAAAGCTTGGACAATAATAGTCAGGCCCAAAATTTGATTAGCGTAGCCGACACATTGGTTCACAAAAGCGTTTGGATCATCGGGGGGGATGGTTGGGCCTATGATATTGGTTACGGTGGCCTCGACCATGTGCTGGCTTCCGGGCGCAACGTCAATGTGTTAGTGCTGGATACCGAAGTTTATTCTAATACGGGTGGACAGGCTTCCAAAGCCACGCCAATGGGGGCAGTTGCCAAGTTCGCGGCCAGCGGCAAGGCTACTGCCAAGAAAGACCTGGGCATGTTAGCGATGGCTTACGGCTCGGTTTATGTGGCGCGGGTAGCGATGGGAGCCAACGACCAGCAAACTCTACACGCCTTTTTGGAAGCCGAAGCCTATAATGGACCTTCTATAATTATCGCTTATAGTCATTGCATTGCTCACGGCTATGATATGCGAAAGGGTCTGGAGCAGCAAAAACTGGCAGTCCAGGCGGGAGTGTGGCCGTTGTATCGTTACAACCCCGAACTAGCTGACCAAGGCCATAAACCGTTTATGCTCGATTCGAAAAAGCCAAGTATTCGGGTGGAACAGTACGCTTATAACGAAACGCGTTACCTGATGTTGCGTCAAAGCGACGAAGCACGGGCCGAAATTTTGATGAAGCAGGCCAATGCTGATGTGCAGCGACACTGGAAATATTACCAGCAACTGGCTGGGCAGTCTAACGCGGAGGATTAAGGTGAAGATGCTGGTTTTTGCAATTTTTGTTAAAGTTCAGGTTAATAAAGGCTAAAGCTGCCAAGGAGTATAACTATGGCTGATTTAAGCACTACCTATCTGGGTCTGCAATTGAAAAATCCTTTGGTAGCCTCGGCTTCGCCACTTTCCAAACGGCTTGAATTGGTGCAACGGATGGAGGCGGCAGGAGCAGGGGCGATTGTGATGTATTCGCTTTTCGAGGAGCAAATTACTTCCGAGAGTCGTCACCTCGACTACTATCTAAGCCACGGTTCGGAAAGCTATGCCGAGGCTATAAGCTATTTTCCTAGTATGCCTGATTATAACCTGGGTATAACCCCTTATCTGAAACACCTGCAAAAGGTTAAAGAGGCAGTCAATATTCCGGTAATTGGCAGCTTGAACGGTATTTCATCGGGTGGATGGTTGGATTATGCCCATGAGATTGAGCAAGCGGGGGCAGATGCGCTGGAGTTGAACATTTATTATCTGCCCACCGACCCCACTCTGACCGGGGTAGAACTGGAAAATAGCTATGTTCAACTAGTCAGAGATGTACGTAACCGGGTTAAAATCCCTCTGGCCGTTAAGTTAAGCCCTTTTTTCACCTCAATCCCGAACATGGCAAAGCGTTTTGTAGAGGCGGGTGCAAACAGTTTGGTTTTATTTAACCGTTTTTACCAGCCCGACTTCGACCTGGAAAATTTGGCAGTCATACCGAGCGTGGAGCTAAGTACCTCTGCCGAATTGCGGTTGCCTTTACGCTGGATAGCTATTCTTTACGGGCGCATCCAGACGGATTTTGCTCTTACCAGTGGGATACATTCGGCTAAGGACGTGGTGAAGGCAATGATGGCCGGAGCTAAGGTAGCGATGACGACTTCGGAACTGTTGGCTCACGGGATCGAACGTCTTCCGAGTATTTTGTCGGAGCTGGAGGAGTGGCTTGAAATGCACGAATACGAATCAATTGTCCAGATGCAGGGCAGTATGAGCCAGCAAGCCGTAGCCGAACCAGCCGCCTTCGAGCGAGCTAATTATCTACTAGCCCTTAACAGCTTCGACGGCGCAGTGGGCTGGGGTAATGTTTGAGCTAAAGACAAAGGTGGGAGAGAAAAAATGACAAGAACACCCAATATTAGTTACAGCTTTGTGATGAGGCTTGAAATTCCCCACAAAGTCGGCATGTTAAGCAAGGCCAGGCAGGCCATCAGTGAGGTAGGGGGTGATTTAGAAGCTATTGATATTATCCAGTCCACCCTCCAAACTATGACCCGCGATATCACCGTTTCGGCTACCGATGAGCAGCACGCTAGCCAAATCATTCGCAAAGTGGGCAAGATAGCTGATTTGCGAATGGTTAGTGTCAGCGACCGCACCTTTTTAATGCACCGGGGTGGCAAAATCTCGGTCAACAGCAAGTTCCCCCTTAAAACTCGCGATGAACTCAGTATGGCTTACACCCCCGGCGTAGGTCGGGCCTGTATGGCCATTGCCGAAGATAAAAGCAAAGTTTTTACTTATACCGTCAAAGGTAACATGATCGCCATCGTGAGCGATGGTTCGGCAGTGCTAGGTCTCGGTAACATCGGCCCGGAGGCCGCCATGCCTGTGATGGAAGGTAAGGCTATGCTTTTTAAGGAGTTCGGGGGGGTGGACGCTTTCCCGATCTGCCTGGCTACCCAAGACCCTGAACAAATTATTCAGACAGTTAAAAACCTGGCCCCTACTTTTGGCGGCATCAACCTGGAAGATATTTCGGCTCCTCGCTGTTTTGATATTGAGGCGCGCCTGGTGGAAGAACTGGATATTCCGGTAATGCACGACGACCAACACGGCACGGCGGTTGTAACCCTGGCCGCGCTGCTTAATGCTCTTAAAGTAACCGGTCGCCGTATTGATGAGATCAAAGTAGTGGTTAGTGGAGTGGGCGCGGCCGGGGTAGCTTGTAGTAAAATCTTGCTGGCCGCCGGGGTGCAACACATCGTTGGGTTGGACCGCGAAGGGGCCATCTACCAGGGGCGACCTGGGCTTAGTTCGAACCGAGCCAAAGAATGGTATGCCAATCACACTAATTTTGAAAAAGAACGCGGTTCTCTTAATCAGGTGATCCGGGGCGCCCATCTGTTTTTGGGGGTGAGTGGACCAGGTAGGCTTAAGGTGGAAGACCTTAAAAAGATGGCTCCCAGGCCAATTGTCTTTGCCCTAGCCAATCCTGTGCCTGAGATTATGCCGGAAGAAGCCGCCCCCTATGTGGGCGTGATGGCGACCGGGCGGAGCGATTATCCTAACCAGATCAATAACGTATTGTGTTTCCCTGGTATTTTTCGAGGAGCACTAGATTGTCACGCCCGCCGAATCAATGAGCAGATGAAACTGGCGGCGGCTAAAGCTATCCAAAGTATCGTAAGCGAGGCTGAACTCAGTGAAGACTATATCATACCTAGCGTGTTTGATAAGCGGGTAGTTGGGGCGGTAGTCAAAGCCGTAATCGAAGCTGCGCACGAAACAGGAGTAGCCCGGTCGATAGTCAATAGCGACACCTCGCACAAAATCATTACCCTACCTCAAGAGGTAGTGGCGGCTGGTTTTGTCGGATAGATCAAGCTAGGTTTTTGAGGCTTTGCTCTACCAAAGTGTGCATGGTTGCATCAGGTTTCAGACAATACTACTCCAAGCCCAAGAAAAGTAGGGAAGTCAGCGGGTTTAAGGGCGATAATCGGTGCAGGAAGGCTAATTTTTAGGCTGTTCGGCTCTTGTCAAAGTAGCTACCCTTATCGCTTAAATGTATGAATGGAGAGGCAGGCGTAAACTTTCGTTCTTCCATTCCGATGGATAGTCTGATCAATTCTTTAACGAATATTTCCGATACCCTGATTAATTCTGGCGCATTTCGAAAAAAACTTCAGGATATTGTTTTGACAGCCCATCAAGCAGTGTTGCCGGGCGACCCTCCAAATGCTGGTCGAAAAACGCCAGCGAGTAAGCGTTGACGATGTTATACGCTCGCTGTGCTTCAATCGTCCCGGCAAAACCCAGCAGGGGTGCAAGCGGCGAAAAGTATGGAGTATTGGTAAAGTTGAGGTGGAACATACCGGGTACCTGCACATAGTAACCAGCTCCCACATTGATGAAAGGGACTGATTGTTAGAAAATTAACGCAAAGGGTTGTTCCCTGGCTACACAATTATGAATCCCTATATAGGAGGGTTTGGCCCTACCCCAAAGAAGGAGGATATCACTCTGATACCCTCCGACTACAATTAGGCTTCTACAATATCGCCATACATATCCGGGCGGCGGTCGCGGTAAAACTGCCAGGTATCGCGTACTTCTTTGATAAGGTCGAGGTCTAGCTCGGCTACCAGTAATTCTTCTTCCTTATCGCTGGCCTTTGCAATATAAGCCCCGCGAGGATTGCAAAAATAACTGGTTCCGTAGTACTCCTGCGGGCCAAATTCTTCCTCAATACCTACCCGGTTGATTGTCCCAACAAAGTAGCCGTTGGCAATTGCGTGGCTGCGCTGCTCAATGTCCCATAGATGGTCGGAAAGACCCCGCGCCGTCGCCGAAGGAATGTACACAATTTCAGCCCCGTGTAAACCCAGCATCCGCGCTCCTTCAGGAAAGTGGCGGTCGTAGCAGATATAGACCCCGACTTTGGCATACTGGGTCTGAAAAACGGGATAGCCCAGGTTGCCGGGTCGGAAATAGTATTTCTCCCAGAAACCGGGTAAGTTGGGCAAATGGGTCTTGCGGTAAGTTCCCAGCAATTTACCATCGGCATCAATTACGGCGGCAGTGTTGTAATACAGACCAGTCCCAACCACCTCATAAATCGGTACTACCAGCACCATGCTGTATTGTTTCGCCAGTTCGCACATCAAGTTAATGGTCGGGCCGGGAATTGGTTCCGCTGTATCATACCACTTGCGGTCCTGTATCTGGCAAAAGTAAGGGCCATAGAAAATTTCTTGCAAACAGGTAATTTGGACTCCCTGTTTAGCCGCTTGCTCGATGTAAGCCACGTGTTTGTCTATCATGGCCTTTTTATCGCTCAAGCCGGTAGTTTGTATCAAGGCACTTTTTACAATCCTCGTCATTTAGGGGTTTCCTCCATCTAAAAGTTTTAGTCCACCAGAGTGTCAGCAATACTTATCACTTCATCTACCGCCCGGACTTCAAGCATCATTTCCTCCTCACTGATGGTCAGGGGTGGGGAAATAAAGAGCATATTGTAGCGGCAGAACACAAATACCCCTCGTTCCATCAGAGCGTTTTTGAGCTTGTTTGACTCTCTGGGCGTTCAGGCTGGTAACATCTAATGACATTGTTTGCGCTTCCTCTAAACCAGAGTATAGGTTTTTCTAGGCACAAATTTGCCATCACCCGCTTTACCCAGAAATTGGCCTTTGTCTACTATAACCTTGCCCCGGCTTAAAACTGTAGTTGGCACGCCGTGGACTACCCGGCCTTCGTAGGGGTTGTAGTCTACCCGCATATGCAGGGTCTGATGGCTGAGGGTCAGCGAAGCGTTGGGGTCGAAAACTACTAGGTCGCCATCCGAACCGACGGCAATACTACCTTTTTTGGGATAAAGACCCATCATCTTGGCCGGGTTAGTGCTAGTCAACTCCACGAAGCGATTAAGGCTAATTCGGCCACCGCGCACGCCACCGTCAAAAATCAGGCTCATACGAGTTTCGATGCCGGGCGCACCATTGGGAATTTTGCTAAAGTCGTGTAAGCCTAGCTCTTTTTGCTCCTTCATACAGAAGGGGCAATGGTCAGTCGAAATGACCTGCAAATCGTTACCGGCCAGCCCTTTCCAGAGTGCGTCCTGATGCGATTTGTCCCTCAAAGGTGGTGACATAACATATTTGGCTCCTTCAAAGCCAGGCTGCTCGTAATCTTCATAACTCAAAAAGAGGTACTGTGGACAGGTCTCGGCGTGGGCGGGCAGGCCCATATCACGGGCTTCCCGCACCTGCTCCAGGGCATCGGAGCAACTGAGATGGACGATATAAACCGGCACTCCGGCCATTTCAGCCAGCGCGATTGCCCGCCGGGTAGCCTCACCTTCGGCCCTGGTCGGACGGGTAAGGGCGTGGTACTTGGGGGCGGTTTTACCTTCGGCCAGAGCTTTGGCAGTCAGCACATCAATTACCCCGCCGTTTTCAGCGTGCATACAGATTAAACCCCCGTTACTGGCGGTTCGGCTCATGGCCTTAAAGATGCTGGCATCGTCCAACATGAACACGTTGGGGTAGGCCATAAAAAGCTTGAAACTGGTTACGCCTTCGCGCTGGATTAGTTGATCCATTTCGTCCAGGATATTGTTATTAATTTCCCTTGCAATCATGTGGAAACTATAGTCAATTGCCGCTTTGCCCTCGGCCTTTTTAAACCAGGTTTCCAGCGCGGCGTGCAAAGAGCCGCCAAAATCCTGAATGGCGAAATCCACAATCGAGGTTGTGCCGCCATAAGCCGCCGCGATAGTTCCCGTCTCGAAATCGTCAGCACTTTCCGTTCCGCCAAAAGGCATCGAAAGATGGGTATGCACATCAATCCCGCCCGGTATAACGTACTGGCCGTTAGCGTCTACCGTGGTATCGGCGGTTATGGTCGCGTCCAGGCCCTGACCAATCATGGTAATAACCTCCTGGTCAACCAGCACGTCGGCCTGGTAGGTGTCCGAAGCCGTGACAACCGTTCCACCCTTGATTAAAGTTTTCATGTTATGCGTTTCTCCTGCATATCTAGCTCTTGAAAGCTCGTTAATAGCCGGGACTACTCTAGGCCAAGGCCCGCTCCTCCTTTGGTCGCCACATCGGCGGAACCCGGTAAACCTCGCTGGGTCTCAGAGTGATGCAATCTTTTACTGGACACACGTGCATACACAGGGAACAGCCGTCACATTTCTCGGCTACTACCGTATAATTAGGTCGTTCAACCGGGCCTTCACTCCCGCCATCGGCAGCGGACGCGCTGGCGGCCAGAGTTATCAGGCTTACAGTTTTGTCAATCGCTTGCAGACCCACGCCATCGTTGCAGGCCACATAGCACAAATCGCAGGAGATACATTTGGCCTGGTCTATCAGAGCTACTTCCCGCCGTTTGAATTCAAGGCCACTGTGTTGCTTGACTTTTGGTACGGCCAGCCCGACCATCTGGTCAATCGTCTCGAAACCCTTGCGATCCATATAATCGTTTAGACCTTTGGTGAGGTTGTCAATAATGCGAAAACCACGCAGCATAACGGCGGTACAGACTTGCACCGCACTGGCCCCGGCCAGGAAATGTTCCACCGCATCTTCCCAGTAACTAATACCGCCCATCCCAAAAATCGGCAAGCTGGTTTTGGCTTTCAGGGTGCTGACGCAGCGCAAAGCAACCGGCTTGACTGCCGTGCCGCTATAACCGCCGTAGCAAGTTTGACCGTTGACATCCGGCAACGGCTCAATTTTCTCGATGTCAATCCCAATCATGCTCAGGATAGTATTAATCGTCGAAATGCCATCCGCCCCACCAGCTTCGCAAGCCTGCCCGATGACCCCAATATCGGTTACGTTAGGGGTTAGTTTGGCAAAGACCGGGATGGTCGCGTATTGCTTGACCCAGCCACAAATCATCTGGGCCAGGTCGGGGTTCTGGCTTTGTTCGCTACCCATATGCTTTTCGGGCATCCCATGCGGGCAACCAAAGTTTAACTCAATCGCGTCGGCTCCAGCCTGTTGCACCGCCAGTACCAGTTGCCGCCAGCCGTCTTCTTCCACGCTGTGCATTATGCTGGCAACAATGGCTCGGTCTGGGTAAGCCTCTTTTAGTGACCGAATATCGAGCAACCATGCTTCCAGGCTGCGGTCGGCGATTAGCTCGATATTTTCAAAACCAACTACGTTAGCCGCTCCCAACCGCGCCCCGCGCTGGGTTAATCGGCCAAAGCGGTTGGTAACATTTACAACTGGGTCCAGGCCAATCGTTTTGGTGACAACCCCGCCCCAGCCTACCTCGAACGCCCGTTTAATCTGGTCGCCATAAGTAGCAGGCGGGGCACTCGCCAGAAAAAATGGATTGGGTGCTTTCAGGCCTTTAATATTAATTGATAAATCTGCCATAGAGCTGCCTCCTTAGCTTGGGCATACGGTGTTTAAAGTAAAGAAGTAGATTAATTATAGTTTAGATGTCAATATTATAATTAGCGACAGAGAAAGGTAAGCAGTTAGTGTTTTACTTGCTAACTGCTTACCTTAACTACCGAAGTGAGCCTGGAGAACTAAGTTAGTAGTCATCATTCGTCACTCATCAGTCAATTCGGTCAGACTGACAACCGATGACTACTACACCCTCCCCGGTTCAGCCCTCAATGCTCAGGTCAGTAGTAACTGGTCAGACCTACTTTTTGACCATTGCCAGTGCCGCATTCATCAGGTCGTTGGTATAGGCTCCCTGGGCTGGTTTGGTTATAACATTAAACCTCAAAGCGATGTCGGCGGTAGTTTTGAATTTAGCCTCGTCAATCACGCCGATTTTCTCGGTGCTAACTCCATCTGGTTGAACCAGTTTGGCAACTTCGGCCATCATTCGTACCTGGTGTTCGCGGCTAGTAGTGGCTTTGTCGGCCCGTTTCATTACCGCATCTACCGCAAAAGCCTGGTCTTTAAGCGCGTCCTGCCAGCCTTTCTGGGAAGCGGCCAGGAACTTTGATAGAGCCTCTTTCTTGGCTTTGGCATTATCCTCGGTGACAAACAGGTGGTCTTCCAGCATAGCCACCCCTTCGGTGTTGTAGTTAATAACGTTTAGGTCTTCTGGTTTAATTCCGGCTTCCAGCACTACCTGATACTCGTTATAGGTCATCGCGCTGGCCGCATCAAGCTGCCCGTTGAGAAACGAGTCCATCTCGAAGCCTTGCTTGATAACCGTCATGTCCTTGTTATTGTCAATCGAATTATCCAGCTTGTACTTGTCCAGCACGGCCCGGAACTCGAATTCGTTACCGCCCGTCCAGACTCCTACTTTGCGGCCCTTGAGGTCAGCTACCGATTTAATCCCGCTCGACTTCTTGGCAATCAAAAGCATCCCGCTGGACTGGTAGAACTGAGCTACGTCCACCAGAGGCTGGCCCTTATCCCGGTTAGCCAGTAAACTACCGACCCAATCTACCCCGATGTCCGCCGCGCCGGTCAAGACCTTCTGGCTGGGTACTACGTCCGGGCCGCCCGGAAGAATCTCGACATCCAGCCCCATGTCTTTGTAGTAACCTTTGTCGGCAGCCACGTAATAACCCGCAAACTGGGCCTGATGCAACCATTTTAGTTGCAGCTTGAGTTTGGTGGTTGAGCCACTAGCGGCGGCGGCGGTTGTGGCCTTGACGGCCCCTGTGGTAGCCGCCGGAGCAGTGGTCGAATCGCCACAGGCAGCCAGTAGCACAGCGACCAGCATCGTCAGGATTGCCAAAGCTACTGCGCGGTATTTTCTACCAGTTATCATAAGTGTTTCCCCTCCTTAATGGTTACACTCTTATCAAACAAAAATCACGAAACCAGGTTGGATGCTTTTTGCCGGGGGTTCATCAGTTCCTAAAGGCTCTTTGCCAGGGAACTAGCAGCCGTTCGGCCAGCCCTACCAGCAAGTAAAGGGTCAGGCCCATCAGGGTGACAATAATTACCCCGCACCAGGCCAGGGCGAAATCTCCGCTCTGAATATTATTAGAGATAAGTTTGCCAATGCCACCGGCGGAATTAAAGAATTCCGCGACTACGGCCCCAATCATCGAAGCGGTGGTACCAACTTTAAGCGCGTTAAAAATGTAGGGCAGGCTGCTGGGCAGACGCAGTTTGAGCAACACCTGCACCCGGTTAGCGGCATAAGTGTGCATCAGATCGGCACTGTTATCGTCTAGGGAGGTCAGACCTTTGTAAGCACTGACTACCATCGGGGCGAAAGTCATCATTGTTACAACCGCGATACGGGTAGGCTGGTCAAAGCCAAACCAGCGGCTCATAATCGGTACAAAGGCGATAATCGGGATGGCATTGGTAGTAACCGCAATCGGCATAAAGCCCCGTCGGGCAAAGTCGAACCAGACAAACAACAGGGCCATCCCAAAGCCGCACAGCGAACCAATCGCCAGACCCAGTACCGCTTCCAACAGGGTGTAATTCATGCCAATCCATAAATCCCGACTGCGTCGTCCGGCGGCCTCAATAATCTGGCTGGGCAGTGGCAACTGAAAAGTCTTTATATTGAGCAGGGCATGGATAATCTGGAATTGCCATAACCCCACTAAAATTACCGAAACTAATAGCGGCGGTAGAACGGTTTGTAACCGTCGCCAGGGCGGGTATTTTTTGGTTGTCAGTCCCTCAAAAGATTTTGCCTGCGCCATTTTTACTTTTTCCTGTATTCGGGTTGCCAGGGGACTACCAGCCGTTCCAGCAGACTAACCACCAGGAAGAACAACATTCCAACCAGGGCTACCTCGATGATAAGGGCCCACAGTTTGTCGCTGACCCCATAGGCGTTGTATTGCAATTTAAGAATAAGCACGCCCAGTCCTTCGTTACCGCCCATCAGTTCGGAAACTATCGCCCCAATCAGGCTGCCAGTGGAAGCGATTTTTAGAGAGTTAAACAGGAAAGGCAGGGCGGTAGGGATACGCACTTTGGTATAAATTTGCCAGGGCCGGGCTGCGTAAGTATGCATTAGCTCCAGGCTGGTCGGGTCTACGCTCCGCAAACCTTTCAAAACATTGACCGTCACCGGAAAAAAGGTTAGATAGGCCGAGACGGTTATTTTGAGGGGGGTTTCTTCTTTGATGATGCCATAAAGAATCGGGGCCAGGGCAATTACTGGAATCATTTGTGAGGCTACGATATAAACATAAAAACTGCGCTCGACCCAGCGCGATTGACTCATGAGCAGGGCCAGACCAAACCCTACCAGCGTACCCAGCACAAAGCCGATAAAAGCGTTGACCAGAGTGGCCCGCCCGGCTTCCAGAAAGACATCCAGGTTGTTAAACAGGGCCGCAAAAACTTTAACCGGGGCGGGTAACAGGCTTTGCTGCTGGCGATACTGAAAAGTGCCTTCTTCTAGGCCGTTAACCAACCAGCTTGCCACTACTTGCCAGACGATAAGCAGGAGGCCGATAATCATTAGCGGCGGCCAGATTTTCTGCCAGCCACGTTGCCAGCCTCCCGCCTGCGACGGGGCGACCAGGGGTAGATTCTCGGGTTGGATATTCGATTGGGTGGCTTTAAGGGTATTCATCACTCGAACTCCCGGAGATTTTCGCGTATCTGGCTGATCAGTTCAAAGTAACGGGGCATTTCGCGGGTGTCAAAGACGCGGGGGTAGGGTAAATCTACCGGCAAGATTTTGGAAATACGCCCTGGCCGGGGTGACATCACGACTACTCGGCTGGATAGAAAGACCGCCTCTGGGATAGAATGAGTGACAAATATAATGGTCGTGCCGGTGGTTTGCCAGATGTTAAGCAGTTCGCCGTTTAGTCGTTCGCGGGTCATTTCGTCAAGCGCCCCAAACGGTTCATCCATCAGCAAAATTGATGGCTTGAATGAAAGAGCGCGGGCTATCGAGACCCTTTGCTGCATACCGCCGGATAGTTGCCAGGGGTATTTGTGGTAAAAGTCTTTCAAACCAACCAGCGTTAGCAGTTCGGTGGCTCGTTTGTAGCGTTCCGCTTTGTCCAGGCTCATAATTTCCAGTGGCAATTCCACATTTTTTAAGACGGTGCGCCAGTCGTAAAGGGTGGCGGCTTGCGGTACGAAGCCGTACTCCCGGTTCAACCGGGCCTGGCTGGCCGGCTGATTTCGGATAGTTAATTCGCCCGCAGTCGGCTGTAACAGGTCGGCTACCAGCCGAAGTAAGGTTGTTTTACCACAACCGCTTGGCCCAATCAGCGAGATAAATTCGCCCTGTTTAATATCTAGCGAAACGTCGGACAGAGCTAAAACGGCCTCACCTTTGCCAGGTCCGGGATAGCGCATGGAGACCTGGTCTAGTTTGATAACGGTGGGCCTGGCTTCTTCCACAAGAGTATCGGTTATTGGCTTATCAAGTTTTTCCGACAACAATTTCCATCCTGGGGGGTTCTAAATCTAAAGTTAAGCTTACCTGACCTAACAACTAGCAAGAAAACTGCTCATTATGCTGTTGAGTCTCTAGCAATCTTAACTTTATCAATGCTAATTTTAGAACAAGTTTCGCTTTTACTTCACTGATGTGAGCGGAAACAACCAGACTGTCGTACCCGTAAATCGGCCCCGTCGGGCAACGTCCTCTCCTGACTAGACCTTTTGCACCCGGTGACAGTTTTCAGTTTTCAGTCCTCAAATCAGTAGTTTATGCATAAGGGCTATTTTAACCTAATCACCGGGCTAATCAATGGCTGTTAAGCCCTAAAATAGCAGGCCAAACATGGTCATTTTGCACAAAACGCTTTATTTATATTGTATTGTATCATACCCTGTCAAAGCCTTTTTTTAAGCTTATAAGGCCGCAAGGTATTTTACAAAGAGTTAAGTGCTTGTAAAGAATTGATTTGCACAATTACGACAAAAAGGTACAATAGGTTGACGAAAAGTTCACTCATACGAGAGCATTCTTTTCCGGGCTTTGCGCCAAGTTTGGTGCTAGAGACGTTTGTATAAGTAATTTGGGCTGGTCTAGGAAAGTCTGTGAGTACGAAATCAGACCAAGTTGGAAACTGCTTTTAGATTTATGCGCCTGAACCGGTTTAACGGTTACATTCCTGGTCAAACGGTGACGATTGGCTCAAGACTGGCACAGGTTGGTAAGATTGCCAGGATTACCAGGATTGTCAAGATTGGTTATATAAAAAAAGAAAAATTTAGGCAAAAGGGTTTGTATCTTGTCAGGTACAAACCCTTTTTGGTTAGCGGTAAATATGCTAAAACATGAGATTTGCAGTAAAATAGGTTATAAAGACAGGTCGATATCAGAACAGAAAGAAATTGATGACAAATTGATGTATGAACTTATAATATTATCATTACTAATGATAAACCCGGCACATGGTTACTTAATTGCTAAAGTAATTAACAATATTGTTGGGCCATATGCTAAAGTAAGCAACGGGCGGCTTTACCCGCTACTTGCTAAACTTCAGGAAAACGGGTTAATCGGGATAGAGCAAAACGAAGGGCAGAATGAAGGCGGGCGGCACATCCGAGGCTACCATATCAAAGAAGCCGGACGCAATCGCTTTCGGCAGCTTATGCTCGATACAACTTCCAATCCGGGCGAGTATCAAAAACTTTTTGGGCTAAAAGCAGCCTGGCTGGATTTACTTGAGCCGGAAGAAAGAATCTTTCTGCTCGACCATTATGTTAATTACTGCCAAACCCACGTGCTGCACGTTATTGCCAAAACCGAGAATATGCTAGATAATTCTGACCTAAATAAAACTTCGCACAGTGACAGAATAATCGAAGCGATGCAGCATCGTCAACAACACTGGCAAAATGAGCTGGAATGGGTCAAGAAATTAAGAGCGCGCGAAACTAAATCAGGGTTAGATTGAATCAAAAGCTCTAAATATGCAGGTGTAGGAGAGATTTCCAAGCTCGACAGGATAGGGTAAAAGCGGGATTGGAAATCCCTCCTAGACAAAGCTGGCTAAATTTTTCCCTAAAATTACTTTTTGGCCGGAGCAGGAGCTTTCCCGGCAGGAGCTTTTTTAGCGGGAGCTTTTTTCTTGCCGCCGCCCCCGGTAAGTATAGATTGCTTGACCCAAATAATTGTCAGAAAAGCCATAAAAATAAAGCCGGTAGCGGCCAGAACGTGTGGTCTGGAAATGTAGGACAGTAACAAAGCGTAAGCGGCAATACCGCTCAAGACTGCCCAGAGCAGTTTTTGGACACGTGGATTAACTTTCATGAAATTGCTTTCTCCCTGCTACAACAAAGCGTTAGACAGACCAACCCGGCCCGCCCAGACTTAAATTAAGACTTTAACTCGATTGCCCCTGATAATTGTGGTTGCCAGTTAGTTTCGGCCAATTCCGCCCGTACTTGCTTTAGTTGTGCCAAAACCTCCGGCTCAAACTCGGTAGAACGGCGTTTAGTCAAATCGATATACATGGCTACCCGCTCATCGCTGGACGCAACACAGTTTTTATCAAGGCTAACGACATAGTGCATAAAGTGCAGACGTTTATGGTCGTAAGCTACCAGCCCGCTATGCACTGCGAATTCCTCACCCTCGCGCAGTTCGTTCAAAAAGCTGACCACCTGCCGCAAGGCGAAAAAACCGCGCTGATTAGCGTGCATGGTCTCGCGGTGCAGCCCCAGCGTTTGCACAAAACGTCCCATACCCTGATTGGCGATAAGGGTATAGTACATCATGTTCATATGCCCATTGCTATCAATGTAATCGGTGGGTACTTCCTGCTCAAAGGTGCGCGGCAACTTCTGCACTTGCTCGAAAAGCTGGCGATTAGCCGCGTCGCGTTCTGACATTACTCTGATTTCTCCCACTAACTTTGCTACTGCTGGTTGCGTCCTACGCTCCTTATTATAGCATTATCTACAATTTTGAAAAGAGCCAGAATGAACAAGTCGGAAGTGTGAAGTATAAAGTCGGAATCAGGAAGCTTGATTCCGACTTTATACTTCATACTTCCGATTTTCCTGTTACTTGCGGGTGAGCAAACCGACGCTGGCAAGCAATAAAAGTGCGCCAGCAAGTGAGGCCAGGGTCAAGCTTTCGCCCAGCACCAGCCATGCTAAGAAGGCCGCGACTGCTGGTTCTAGCAAAGTAGTGATGGCGGCGGCGGTAGCGGTAGCGTGAAGGAGGCCGCGCAAAAAGATAACATAAGCCAGCCCGGTAGGAATAAGCCCCAGATAAGCGGTTAAACCCCAAACCTGTAAAGGCAAATTTAATTGCAAGTTGCCGGTTAAAAGGGCAGCAGGCAATAATATCAGCGCACTCAGACTAAAAGCAATGGCGAGGGTATGCACTGGCCCGCGTTGGCTGTCGCGGGTCGCCAATTTGGAAAGAATAGCAAGCGAGGAATAGGAAAGGCCCGCCCCTAAAGCCAGCAACGCCCCCAGTAAATATTCCGGCTTGAAAAGCTCGCCAGAACCACCACTTCCGCCAAAAGTTAGCAAAACTGTGCCACCCAGAGCTAAAGCCAGCGCGATTATTATCCGCCGGGTCAATTGCTCCTTGAAAACCGGGATAGAAAGCAAGGCCACCAGCAAAGGCGAACTGCACAAAGCCACTACCACCACCAGCGTTACGCTCGAAAGCGGAATAGCGATAAAGTAGAAAAGCTGGTAAAGGGCCATCGCCAGCCCCATCAGGCTAAACAAAAACCATTCGCGACGCGAAAGCCGCAAAAGAGCTTTCAGGCTGCGCCCGGTAGTCAGGTAAGCCAGCAAAATCAGGCAAGGGGCGGAAAAAGCCATTCGTAAAAAGCCTACCGTCAGGGCCGGAGTGAGCGAAATCCTTTGCAGTAAGCCGCCCGTTACCCCAACTGTTCCCCAAATACAGGCGGCCAGCACCAGCCAGCCTATCCCCGAACCTGCCTTATTTTTTGGATGGGTTACGTTCTCCTGCCCCTGCTCATTTTCAAGCTGTATGTCAGACACGTTAATTTCTCCTATAGAAGTAGAAGTAAAGTAGTTACAAATAACTACTCGCTTAATAAGTATTAAATTGAAAATCAAAGGGAAATAACGGGCAGGGAAGAAACTTGAAGCTAACCAATCTGGTCAAAAACTGACCCTTGCTAAAAAAGGGCTGTTGATTGCCAAATATTAAATATTATGAAGGTTTTCCCCGCCCTAGTTCGCCACTACGACAATAAGGGGAGGGGTTAAATTGCGGTGTTCCATTTGTCAGGTTCTCTTTTGTGAGCTTTTGGTTTTGCCAAAATTAAAAGCGGCTAATTAGCAGCTTGATTCGATTATACAACATCTACAAACATAAAGAAAGTTGACCACAATTAGTTTTAGCAAAACGTAAGGCAAAAGTGCAGCCCTTAATGTGATTAAGAGCGCATCACTATCATCAAATGTTCGTTATAGTAAATTAGTGACGGTATTGGCAAAATGAAAGGTAAAGCTATGAATAACAGGAAAAAGCGCATGGGTTGCGGGCTGGTAGTAAATTTACTGCTGCTAGGATTATTAGGCTTTTTAAGCGAGCCAGGCACGGCTCAAGCTCAAGTCGACACCCTACCGCAGTGGAAAAGCACCGGGCAACAGGTTAGCCCTTACGTTTGCTTTGATGGTTCGCAGCCCAACGCAATTATTAGCTCACCTTTGAACGAGCAGACTATTTTGCTGAACTGGAAAACTGGCGAGAAAATTCAATTGGAGAAATTTTCCACTTTTAGTTGTGATTTATTTGATACAATCAACGGAGTCTTTTTTAACTTTACTAATGCTGGAACAGTAAGACGCTACACCGACAGTGAGCCGCAAGGCCGCGATATGGCCCATTTTCCCCATATCAAGGCTAAAGACGGCAGCTTGCGCTATTACAGTTATTTTGGCGACCTTTTCAAAGTTTCGGGAGCGTATGATAGTCTGGTTTCGTTTGGCAGTGACCGTCTGCATATCAGCGAGGATGCCGGGATTAGCTGGCAAGAACGCGGGCAACAATTTAAGGGTAAAATCGGCAGCCTGACCATGAACGAGGGCAACAGCAAGGCAATCTACATTGTAGTGCGTGATGGCGAAATTGCCGGTACTAATCTTTTCCGCCATATTATTTACTTTTCAAGCGATGCCGGGTCTAGCTGGGAAAAACGGGCTACCCTCGATTTACCCAAAACCCGAACCGTCTTTCTACGCGCCCCTTTCGGCACAAGCACGCCGATAGACACGGTGCTTTATTACGAGGTGAGCAACGAGGGCGCGGGCGACAAACTGGATTTGCACCTTTCGAACGATGGCGGGCGGACTTTTTCCAATCCTTTTTATAGCACTACTTTCGGCATTAGTGCAATGGATAGCAGCGTACAAGTTTTTCACATCGGGTTAGGGCTAATGCAAGTTCGCTTCAACCAATACCAGGCCGAAAATCAGGCTTTTTATTCCAAAGATAGCGGGCAGAACTGGACACAGGTAAAATTACCAACCGTCCCAAACCAGCGCATCCGCTTTATGCAATCCAGCAATAATCCGGCTTTGCTAGTCGTTTTCAACGCACCGGGCGGGGCTGGCTATTATTCGCGGGACGGCGGGCTGAACTGGCAAAAGCTTTTTGATAACACCTTTAGTGATATTATTTACCTTAGCCCTTATACGCCAACGGTGCTTTTGCGAGTGAGCCAGCAGGGACAATTGGAAACACTGGAATTACCCGAAGTGGACAAATATTTGACCAGCCCGGTGGTGCCAAGCAACTCACCCAACGCTTATTATCAGGAAACTGGCCTGAATATTTCGCCGCTATTCCTTAAATACTGGCAAGAGCAAGGCGGATTAGCCCAGTTCGGCTACCCCAAAACCGCTTCTTTCCGCGAAATTAATTCTGCCGATGGCAAGATTTATCAGGTGCAATATTTCGAGCGCAACCGCTTTGAGTATCATCCCGAAAATGCCGGAACAAGATATGAAGTTTTGCTCGGCTTGCTCGGCAACCAGCAAACCCAGGAGCGACGCGATAAAGGCGAAATGCCGTTCAAGTCAGTAGCACCGCCGCAAAACCCTTCGACTGATGTCCTTTATTTCCCGAATACCGGGCATAGTCTGGCTTACGGGTTCAAAAATTATTGGGAGGCTAACGGCGGGCTGACAATCTATGGCTATCCGACCAGTGAGGAATTCCAGGAGAAAAACCCGGACAATGGCAAAACTTACACAGTGCAGTATTTCGAGCGGGCGCGGTTTGAATATCACCCTGAATACGCCGGGACGAAATATGAAGTTTTACTGGGTTTGTTGGGTAATGCTTTGCTACGGGCGAAGAACTGGCTTTAATATAACAAAGGGGCGGTATTTCAAAATACCGCCCCTTTGTCATATTTTCAGTTTGGCACTAAACCATAATTAGTGCGGCAAGGCCCGTACATCAATTGGGGTCAGACGATAAAAAAACCAGTGCAAACGCCCGTCCTGAGCCAAAGCCGGAATTGGAAAAAGGTAATGTGACTTGCGTTCGGGGTTATGGAGCGGCACTAATTCTATCATTACATTAGCCTCGTGCGCATCCTTGAAAATCTGGCGCAGATTACCATAACGGGGGGCAGTAACGTAAGCGGCCCAGCACATCGAGACTTGATTAATAGCTTTAGCCAACAAATTAGCTTTAGGGCGAAAGGCGGCCAAAGCTGGCCCGGCCAAAGTTTCGCCATAAATATATTCACGGGCTTTGGCTTCGCCGCTAAAAGTGAGGGAGAGGAGAGCATTAGGGTCGCGTTTCAGGCCGCCAATTTGAGAAAGGTGCAAGTCGGCCAAGTAGTAGCCTTCGGTCAATCTGCCGTTCAGGTAGCCACCCCGTACCAGCAGTTCGAGGGCAAAAGCGCGGCGTTCTTCGTCTACAATCAAGAAAACAGTTTTTTCTTCCCCCGCGCCCAACCAAACACTTTGCCAGTTCGGATTGCTAAAAATCAGTTTTCCTTCAGGATTAAAGCGTGCTGTACCCAAAGTTTGAAAATGGTTTGGCGAAAAATCAGCCGGGTCGAGCTTTCTTGCACTAAAAAGCTTCCCATTCAGCTTATACTGAATATAAAAACCGCGCTCCTGCACCTGATTTTTTTGCCGCACCGCAACCAGGCTTGGCCTTGCCCCAATTTGAACCCGTACTGCCATCGTACCGACCTTTTGCACTACTAAAAATATTTAATTAAATATTAACTTAATTACCCCACTAATCTATATTTTATCACAATCTTTAGTTCAGCGCAAATTGTTAGAAGTGGCTCCGAATAGAATAACGTGGCTCTAGCTTAGGCAAAAGTTCTAAACTTAAATCTTAAATCCGTACATTTCCTGAGTGGGTTCGCGCATCATTAAATCAGCGATAGCGGCAAGCGGGTTTTTGTTCTCGAATAAAAGCAAATACAATTGCTCGGTAATAGGCATTTCTACCCCATATTTTTGGGCCATCCGGCGGGCGGCGGCGGTAGTAAAAACTCCCTCGGCAATTTGGTTCATACTGGCCCGAATATCGCTCAAAGTGCGACCCTTCGCCAATTCTTGCCCGACAAAACGGTTACGGCTGTAGGGGCTGGCGCAAGTTGCTACCATATCGCCCAAGCCTGCCAAACCCAAAAAAGTAAGCGGGTCAGCCCCAGCCGCCACGCCTAGTCGCCCAATTTCGGCCATTCCCCTTGTCATAAACGCCCCTTTAGCGTTATCACCCGCATTGAGGCCATCGGCCAGACCTGCACCCAGCGCGATAATATTTTTAAGTGCGCCGCCAAGTTCGACTCCGATAACATCGTGATTGGTGTAAACCCGAAAAGTTTTGGTTGTAATCAAGTTTTGGGCGATAACACAAGCTGCCTCGCTTCGTCCGGCGATAACGGTTGCTCCTGGCTTGCCCTCGGCTACTTCTTTGGCAAGGTTCGGGCCGGAAAGGGCGCAAACCCGCTGCATGGCGGCGGCTTCGGGTAATTCTTGCTCCAAAACCTCGCTCATCCGCAAAAGGGTGTCCATTTCCAGCCCCTTTGCCGCGCTCAAAACAATGGGCGGCTCGGTCATAGACGAAAGAAAAAGGCGGGCTAACCGGGCGTTATGGCGCAGTTCGCCGGAAGGAGCGGCAAAAATAACCATTTGGCAACTTTGTAAAGCTTCTTCCAAATTGGCGGTAACGTGCAGGCTTGGGGGGAAGGCATGACCCGGTAAAAAGCGGGAATTTTCGTTTTCCTGCCGGAATAAGTCGGCTTCTTCTTCAGTACGTGTCCAAAGGTAAGTAACTAAATTCTTGCGGGCGCAAAGCAAAGCCAAAGTTGTACCCCAGCTTCCCGACCCCAGCACTGCCACCCGCGCTTCTTCGCCTTGTTCTGCCATTCCCCAATACCTCCCTGTAAAGAATCCAATCGTACCTTAATCTGCCAAGTTACAAGTTAAGGTTTGGCTAGGAAAAAGTCAAGCGGCTAAAAACGAATTTTGGATAATTTCTAAAATAGTTACTGAGGCAAGAAGATTCTAAAATAGAGGAGTTGAAAGCAAATTTTCAACTCCTCCAAACGAATTTAGGCAGGAAATGGGTTATAGTTGGATTGAAGGACATAAGCCTTTTCAAAAAGAATTGCGGCTTCACGGTCACGGCCCAAATTCATCAAGGTACGGCCATACTCAAAGTAAATATTGCCCAATAGCGCGTTTGTATTGCGGGGTTCCAGCAAACTGACGGCTTGAGCAAAACAACGGTCAGCGTCCGAGAGAGCGTTGCGGGAAGCGTGCATATTGGCTAACCGGGCCATTGCCTGACCTAGTGTGATGGCATCTTCACTTTTTTGAGCATGTTCTACGGCGGATAGGGCAAAAGCTTCTTCCTGGGTGGGGTTTTCGAGCTGGGCATAAGTAAGCGATAAATTGGTTGCCGCCAGAGCCGCCGCCTGAAAGTTATGAAGTTCGAGGGATAATTGGAGGGCGTGTTGTAAGTAGTGGGCCGCCTCGCTGAACTGCCTTCGCTCAATTAAGGCTAGTCCAAAATTACTTTCGGTTTGAGCTACCAGGCGCGAATTTTTCAATTCTTCATAAAGAGTTAAACTGCGTTCGGCATAAAAACGGGCATAGACTGAATTTCCGGCTTTTTGATAATTCAGGCTCAGTTCGTAGTACCTTTCGGCCAACTTTGCCCGGTCATTAAGTTGCTCACTTTGCGCGATTGCTTCCTGATAAAGCTTGATAGCCTGTTCCGGCTCATTCAGCAAATTCATTTCTTCGGCCAGACTGTGATAAACCTTAGCTTCAAACGAAGGGTCTTTGATTTCGCCCTGCTTGAGAGCCTCCAAAGCTAACCGGCGATGGCTAACGGCTTCGTTATGGCGGTTCTGCTGGTGAAAACAATCCGCCGTCAAATTTTCCAAACGGGCCAAAAGTTCGCGTTCCGGGATAGAAACAGCGATTTCTTGCGCTCGATTAATTTCGCTCAGGGCAGCCTTAATATCTTGCCCGGCTAGATAAATACTGGCCGACAGGAAATAATAGCGGGCGGCCAATGTTGGGCTGGTTTCAGGCGAAGGCGCACCGTGTTCTTGCAATTGGGCGCGGGCTACTTCAAAGCGATTTTGCTCTAATTCAACCTGAGCCAGCGTCAAAACCAATTCCCACTGTAGCCGCTTGCGGACTCCGGGTGAAAATTGTGGCTCAAGGCGGGCGCGATTGGCGGTCAAATCGATAGGGGGTTCTTGTGGCGGTATTTCACTACCCCATTGCAAGAAAGCAGTAGAAACGTTGAGGCGTTGAGCGAAAAAATCGAAAGCGCGGGGTGAGGGAATTAGCCGTCCGGCTTCAATTGAACTAATATAAGACTTGGAAAACTGGTCTTCGATTAGTTCCTTTTGTTTCAATCCTTTAGAGATGCGAGATTGGCGGATACGTTGCCCAATCTCATAAGCGTCCAGGGCGGCCAGATTCGCTGGTTTGTACGATGCTTCGAAAAGAGGTTGGGACGTAGTCTGAAGAAACTGGTTAATCATAGGAACGCTAGTACCATTCTTGCTAAGATGTTTTAGTAAACAATTTCTTTATGATTATAGCCCAAGCTTTATTTGATTGCAATAGACCCAAATTTACTATAGGGGTTTTAACCAAAACTGTTACACAACCGTCATAAGTATGATAAAATAACCCTAAATATTGAGTGTTATTTTTATGCTCGTAGCAGATTATCAAATATCGGTTTGTTTTTTATAGGAGAAGATGGCTTTTGGCTAACAAGGATAAGAACCTACTAAAATCCCCTGCCATAGTGGTAGCGGGTGTCGTACTGGTAGCTGTAATTGGGCTTTTCACTTTAATAAATAGCTCGAAAAATAATTCAAAGCAAACTGAGACAACGGCAACAGTTGCCGCTAATTCGCTTTTGACCGAAACCCCCAGAGTTGAAAATGTGATTTCGACGGCTAATGCTACTCCGGGAGCTAATTCTCCCCAACCTACTGCCATACCCGAACCAACCCTTTCGCTGGTCAACCCGGTTCTAACGGTAGTTAGCACAGGTCTGGACGCGATTGCTGCCGAGCAACTAAAAAAGCTGCAAGCTTTGCAAGCTCAAGTGGTCGCTAAACCCTTTGTGCTTACCGCTCCTAACCAAAATTGGACAGTTCCAGTTGAGCGTCTTAAAAAATTGGTGAAAATCAACGGTGCGGAACTGGATTTAGACCGTGGCAATATGGACGATTTGTTCAAAACCTGGTCGAAGTCGGTTGAGAAAAAGCCGGTAGATGCTAAAGTAATCTGGTCAGATAAAGAAAACCGGGTAACTGCTACCAAGCCAAGTGCCGTCGGTCAAAAATTGGCAATAGATACTACTTTTGCCAACTTCAAGGCGGCTTTGAACAAAGGCGAAAACAAGGCTGAATTGGCAATTGAACCCGATGCTCCCAGAATCGATAGCGAAAATCTGGATAAGTTGGGCATCAAGGAAAAAATTAGCGAAGGTATTAGCGGTTTTGCCGGGTCAGATGGCAACCGGGCCAAAAACATTGTACTTGGGGCAGATTATATCGATAATACTCTCGTTCCCCCCAAAGGGACGTTTAGTTTTAACAATGCGGTTGGCCCGATTACCAAAGAGCGCGGTTTTGCTGATGGTTATGCTATTGTTGGAGATGCCACCGAAAAAGAAGTTGGCGGCGGGATTTGTCAGGTATCAACCACTACTTTTCGGGCGGCGTTTTGGGCCGGGTTTAATATTACCGAACGTCATCCTCACGCTTACCGGGTAATCTGGTACGAAAGCTTGAATGAAGTACCAGGTATGGATGCCACGATTTACCAGCCGGGTAGCGATTTCAAGTTCACTAACGATACTGATAGTTGGGTAATGGTTTCGACTTATGTAAACAACGCCAAGCTTCGGGTGGTTTTTTATGGCACTAAACCCGATTGGAAGGTGGCAATGACCCCCGAAAGCGGCAAACTACTTAACGAAACCAATCCGCCCGCGCCTCGTATTGAGGTTGACCCAAAGCTTGCTCCTGGCGAAAAGAAAAAGGTCGATAGCGCACATAAAGGTTTTGATACCTCGATTGGCCGGATAATTATGGCAGGCGATGGCACTCAAATTCGCAAGGATAACTACGCTTCACATTATGTGGCCTGGCCCGAAGTTTATAAGGTTGGCCCGGCTGCCCCGGTCAAAACGGCTGCTCCGGCGGCTCCCGTTACTACGGCGGCGACTACCAATGGCCCCGCTACTACGCCACCTGGAACGACGGCAGTTGCTCCCGCTCCATCCAAATCGGCTGCTCCAGCGACCACGGCTGCTCCTGCTCCGCCGCCAGCCGCCGCCGCGACTACCGTTGCAGCAGTACCTCCGGCAGCGAATCCACCTGCGCCGCCTCCGCCACCAACTGCACCGCCAGCCCAATCAAAACCTTAGAAAGTTACCAGACTTTTTGAATTTGAGTTTTAAGCTAGAATCAAAAACCTATTCGAGTAGAATAGGTTTTTGATTCAATTCAAAGGTAGCAGGAGAACAAATGGCAACCCAAACCTATTACGAACTTTTGGAAATGATGCAAGCTGAGGCCAAGCCACGACCCCGCCATATTTGCCCAATTTGTCGTTTGGTAGTGGATGGGGTAGACCGTTACCTGAAATTGCTTTCGCTGGAAAACGTCAATGATTACGAGACACGCCAGCAACTCCGGCAAGCGGGCGGTTTTTGTAATCGCCACGCTTATACCTGGTTAAAACTGCACGATGCTTTGGGAACGGCCATAATTTATGAGGATATGCTCCGCGAAGTCAGGCGACGGATAACCGATGGCGATTTTAATTCGCGGCGGGGTAGCGGCTTATTCAAGAAACTTGGAAATAATTCTCCCGAAAATCCTTTTGCCCCTTGTCCGGCCTGCCTGCAACAGCAAAAAGTAGATGAACGTGTAGTTAGTGATTTCGCTGAGGGTTATAACCACAAAGCCGAATTCCGGGAGGCTTACGCTGCCCATCACGTCACTGGATTATGTTTGCCCCACTTTCGGCGGGTGCTAATCCAATTGAACGAGGCGCAAAGCGGCCAACTAGCCAACGAGCAAGGTGAAAAACTGGCCGCAACTCAGGCTACTTTACGCGAAATTATCGAGAAAATGGATGCCAGCCGTCACCCTGACCCGGCAGACCGCCGGATTGGGGAAGAACGCGAAGCTTTAGGACGCGCCATCTGGCAAATAGTTGGCCTTGAGGATTTAGATTAAAGAAAAAAGGGCTAACCCTCTTGACAAAACCACAAAATTAGTATATATATATACTGTCAACTAAAGAACTAAATGAGAAGGCCGCAAAGTAACGTGGATGAACAAGCAGCCGGTTTTGCCGCCTGGATGACAATGATGAGAGTTCACCAGCAAATACAGCAAAGAGTAATTGATTTAATGGCTCTTCACGGCTTAACGCTGGCTCAATTCGATGTACTTTTACGATTGCATTATGAAGAGGGGATTACTCAGCAACAACTGGCAGACCGAATGCTGGTTACTAAGGGTAATATGACCGGGCTGATTGACCGTATGGAACGGCAGGGCTGGGTAGAACGCCGGGCAGACGAGCAAGACCGTCGTTCGCATTTACTTTATTTGACTGAAAGTGGGCGGAGCAAAATTATCGAAATTTTGCCGCAGCATAAAAATCAGATTTGGGATTTGATGAATTTGCTTTCGCCCGGACAGCAAAAAAATTTGCTGGAATTGCTGCAACAATTAGAGAATTTATTGAAAACTAAAACCGAAAATTAGAAGCAGCAAATTTTTTTAGAGATATGGTTTATACTTATACTGTACTAACTTAAACTATAAGGAGCAGAAAATGCATATTATTATTTTTGGAGCAACCGGACGAACTGGCTCGGCCCTAATCGAACACGGGTTGGCACAGGGCCATGCGGTAACAGCTTTTGTGCGAGACCCTCAAAAGCTGCTAATCAAACATGAGCGTCTAACAGTAGCAACGGGCGATGCCCAAAACTTTGCTGCGGTTAGTGAAGCTCTCACCGGACAGGAGGCAGTGATTAGTGCTTTAAGTAGTGGTACCCTCGAACCAACCACTCAACTTTCCAGCAGTACCCAGACTATTATAAGGGCAATGGCCCCGCAAAACGTCCGTCGGATAATAGTTACACTTTCAATGGGTTTGCTACTGTCAGCACCGCCTCCCCAATTTGTAAACATTGATAAGGAGCATCATCGTATTTACGAAGCTTTGCAACTAACCAATCTGGATTGGATTGCGGCTTGTCCACCCTCTATAACGGGTGAACCTGGTCAGGGTAGTTATCGAGCGGTAGCCGGGGGTACACCAGGTAGCTATACGATTTCCCGCTAC
>JBBQGP010000069.1:0-24986 GCA_038323095.1 Chloroflexia bacterium
ATGTATTCTTCCTTATCCGCCACATCAAACAAATTCAGCGCGTAAACCGGGCCTTCGTTCATTGTTGATTTTCCTCTTTAGTAGAATTTCAGGCAAAGGCGCGAAGTATGCCTAACTTTCCTGAAATTCACCCATTTTGCGAAATTTGGCGTAGCGTTCGGCCAACATTTGGTCAATACCGTGTGGCTCGACAAGTTTGCCTTCGATTTCGGACAAATGCCGCAAAATCGCTTCCTTGACAGTATCGCCAGCCTGACCCGGCTCAAGCTGCGCTCCGCCCTCGGGTTCGGGCAAAATTTCGTCGATTACGCCCATTCTTAATAAATCCGGCGCGGTAATTTTCATGGTCGCGGCGGCAATCGGGGCTTTAGTCGCATCCCGCCACAAAATCGAAGCACTCGCTTCCGGGCTGGCAACGCTGTAAATCGAGTTTTCCAGCATAAGTATTCTGTCGGCCAGACCAATCGCCAGCGCACCACCGCTACCGCCTTCGCCAATCACTACCGAAATTACCGGGACGCGCAATTGGGAAAGGGTCAACAAATTTTCGGCAATGGCTTGAGCGACGCTGCGTTCTTCGCTTTCCAGACCGGGATACGCGCCGGGCGTATCAATAAAGCAAATAAGCGGAAACCCGAATTTTTCGGCTTGCTGCATCAGGCGCAATGCCTTGCGATAGCCTTCCGGGTTGGGCATTCCAAAATTGCGGGCAATATTTTCTTTGGTGTTTTTGCCCTTTTGGTGGCCGATAACCATTACGGTTCGCCCCTCGAACTCGGCCAGACCGCCGACAATCGCGGCATCTTCCCCAAAGCGACGGTCTCCGTAAACTTCCATAAATTCAGGACAAAGCCGCTTGATATAGTCCAGCGTTTTGGGTCGTTCGGGGTGACGGGCCAACTGCACTCTTTGCCAGGTTTCGGCAGTAGCATCGTTGGCGGCCACTTCCACCAATAGTTCAGGATTGGGTGGAGTATCACCATCGGCGGCGGCAGTTATAGTGGCTTCAAGGGTTGATTGAGCCTCTCGCAAATCTCGCGCCCTTTTTTGTACCGTCGCAGCGGCATTTTGCATCACGCGCACTTTACCAGGCATAGTTTTTTTGCTCCTCGTGCCGGGTGTGGCCCATCATTGGAAAAGAGAGCATTGGCTGGGGAGCTTGCGCCCGCCCGTACAACTTAATCAGACAACTCAGGGTCGAAGGCAATTCACGCCGGGAAACCACCCGGTCTAGCATACCATGTTCGAGTAAGAATTCGGCGGTCTGAAATCCGGCGGGCAATTTTTGGCGGGTAGTTTGCTCAATCACCCGTGGCCCGGCAAAACCTACCATTGCTCCCGGCTCGGCCATAATTACATCGGCGACCATCGCATAAGAAGCGGTTACGCCACCATAACAAGGGTCGGTCAAAAGCGAAAAGTGGGGCAAGCGGGCCTGACCCAACTGCCCAAGCGCGGCGGTAGTTTTCGCCATCTGCATCAGGGATAAAATACCCTCGTGCATCCGCGCTCCGCCACTGGCCGAAACGGTTAGCAAGGGCATCCGGCGTTCGATACAAAATTCAATTAATCTTACCAATTTTTCGCCAAAAACACTACCCATACTTGCCCCCAAAAAGGCAAAATCGGCAATCGCTACCGCAATCGGCTGTCCCTCGATAGTGCCATAGCCCGTTACAAGGCTTTCGTTAATTCCGGCCTTTTTGCGGGTAGCGGCGATTTTTTCGGGGTAAATTTCGCCCTCGTTAGCAAAACCAAGCGGGTCAGCCGTTTTTAGTCCAGCGTTAATTTCAATCCAGCTTCCCTCATCCAGTAAAGAGGCAACCCGCTCGTTCCAGCGCAAACGATTGTGATGTTTGCACTTCTGGCAAACCTTGAAATTCTTCTCGTATTCTTTAGTGTAAGCCAATTCGCTGCATTTGGGGCATTTTACCCAAATATTGTTCATGCTCTGCGGATTTTTGTGAGTATGTAAGGTGGGCCGTAACGCCTTGCGATGGAAAAACTGATGATGTTCGTCCTTGTTCCCCTGAGTTTTATCTACTATTTGTTTCATTGCCGTTTCCTCCTCTATTATCTTAAAAAAAGCTCTATCTATCTCAAAAACTGTCAAACTTTTCTGTTTTAATATCTGCCTTTTAACTTTTATTGGTACTCTTATTCCCAAATCTATACCAACTCTTAACTATTTTCTAACTATTGTTAAATCTTTCACAGACTTATAGCTTAATTTAAGCATAAATTAGAGCAGGTACAAGGGCTTCACGAGTGAACAGGCAACACAGGGCGGTGAATTGTCGTTTTTCGTCGGTAGAAGGTAAGGTCTATTGGTAAAACCTTTGGAAGTTGGCTTTATCATCAACTTTAGCTATGAGAGCCGGGAAAGCCAGTCTTTATTGTAACTGTTCAGGTGTAGGAGGGATTTCCAATCCCGATTTTACCTAAATCCGGCTTTATCGGGATTAGAAATCCCTCCTACATAAAGACTGACTGAATGGTTACAAACAATTTTAGGATTGGAGCAGGCCAAAATCAGGAGAAAAGTTCGTAGAGGGCGGTGGTTTGCCTTAGCGAATCTTTAAGGTCAAAGAGGCGAACGACGCGCTCTGCCGCTTTCCGGCCCATTTCGCGCGAATGTTGCGGGTTCTTGAGGGCGCGGACAATTGCGGCAGCAAGGGCGACACTGTCGGCGGTTGGCACAACGTAACCTGTTTCGCCTTCGGTTAAAGCTTCTTCAACGCAGCCCACCCGCGTAGCCACTACCGCACAGCCACAGGCCATCGCCTCCACTACCGCAAAGGCAAAGCCCTCAAACAAGCTCGAAAGTACAAACAAATCGCTGGCGGCCAGCCATTCGGCCAACTCGCGTTGCTCTCGCCAGCCGACCAAAAAGAAATGCTTTTCCAGATTTTGCTGCATTATCAAATTATTTAATTCATCGCGCAATTCACCATCTCCGGCGATTACAAAACGGGCTTGGGGGCAGCGTTCGACTACTTGCGCGGCGGCTTCGATTAAATGGCGAAAACCTTTCTGCACGTTCAAGCGTCCTACCGCGCAAACCAGCTCAATTCCCTTGCTCCAATCTTCGCCCGCCAATTCCTGACCAAGCCGGGCCTTGACTGCCGCCGCCGTTTCGGATGGGCGTGGTCGGAAAACTTCCAGATTTGCCCCGTTATGGATTAAATCTATGCGCTGGAAGGGCAAGCCGTAGTGTTGGGAAAGCGAACGCCGATTTTCTTCGGATAAGGCCACATTGCGCTGACAAAGCCGCACGTAAAGCGGAAAAAGTTTGCCCCAGATACGCCGGGCGATGGGGCTATAATTGCTTTGGGCCGGGCTAATTACCAAATGATGCACGGCTACTACCCGTCGCGAACGCAAGCGGGCCAGCACCGCCCCGACTAATTGATATTTTCCAAAGGGGAAAGCTAAATTCAGATGTACTACTGCCCCTTTGAGAACCCGCCAGAGCCGTACATAGTCGCCGGGTTGAGAAAGCGAAAGCCGGTGTAAATGAATACCACTGGCGGCTAATCTTTCGCACCAGGCATCCAGGGCCGGGTCGGGACGACAAACTAATTCCAGGCTGTAAAGTTGGCCGCTTTTGGTCGCTTTTTCCTCCACATAATGCGCCACGTGGCTAATCAAACTTTCCAGATAAAGCTCTGCCCCGCCGGTTTCTTTGGAATGAGATAAAAATACAATTTTTCTAGGTGAATTCATTTGCTGACGATTTATCTTTCTATTTATCTTTCTTTACGCAAAGCAATAATCGAGCGGGCTTCGGCAAGCAGGGCGCGACCATCCAGCGCAAAAGCTAAAGCAGTGTGTACTACCAGCCCCAAAGCCAAAACCAGAACTAACTGCCAGAGCTGCGTTACCCACAAATTAGAAAAAAGCAGCCCAATTGTTACGGGCAGCAGGCAAAAGAAAGGTACGCGAATGGCTGACCACAAATCAAATTTGACCAATCGCTGCACCTCAAAAATGCACCAGACCGTTGCCACGCTGGTAGTCAGGCAAATGCTGGCGGCCAAACTGTTCAGGCCCAGCGAAGGAATTAGTAGCAAGCCGATTAGCCAGGTCGCGGCTGACCAGACTAACATAATTCGCGCACTCCGGCCCGGATAGCCCAGCGCGGATAGCATTGGCACAAGTGGGGTAGTTACATAACTGCCGAGCATATTGATACTAAACAAAATAAAAGCGACAACGGCGGGCGACCATTTATCAGTATAAATCAATTGTATTAAACGCGGAGCGGTAGCAATCATCATCAAGGTAACTGCCCCGCCCGTAAGTAGCAAGAATTTCAGGGTTTGCTCTACCCCAATCTTGAGGCGGGCCTTATCATCCTGCAAACGGGAAAAAGCCGGAAAAGCAATCCGCCCGACCAATAGCCCCAGCCGGGCTGGAATTTGCGAAAGCGATAGGGCAAAGTTTAGATAACCTAAAGCGGCTGGCCCCAGAAGCGGCCCGGCCAGCAAAGTAGTTGAATTATCTTTGGAAAATGCGGCGACTACGCTCATTTGATAAGGAATACCAAAACGAGCCAGTTCCAAAGCCGCCGCTTTTTGAAAACCCAAACGGGGTCGCCAGGGATGCAAAAAGTAAAAGCCGAAGCCCGTAACAAGGCTTCGCAAGACCAACGCCAGGCCAAAACTCCAGCCCCCCAGATTAAACACCCCTACCGAAATCAGGGCCACGCTATAAAAAGTAGCCGCTTCTAATACGTCCATCAGGGCCAGTTTGTTAAATTCCAGATTGCGTTCGAGCAAAGCCCCCGGCACAGTTCCCAGCGAACTAAAAACCAGACTAAGCGTTACCAGATGTAGCAAATTCGTGCCAGTCTCGCTCATCTTGAAGAATTGGGCCAGGGGTGCGGCGGAAAGAAATAGCAGGAGGGCAAAAGACAAAACCGCCGCCATTTGCAGGGTAAAAATAGTGGCAAGTTCGCCCGATTCGGGTTCGGTTTGCTTGCGAACCAGCATCCCGCCAAAGCCAATTTCGGTGAAAAAAGCGAAAAGTAAGCCCAAAAACTGAATAACCGCAAACGTGCCAAAATCCGCCGGAGATAGCCATAAAGCCAGCAGCCAGCCCCCGCCAATTGTTATCAGGCCAACAATGCCTTCGCGGGTCAGCATCGAAACAAAACTGCCCACTGCCCGTTTTTTAATTTGCCCTGCCGAGAGCGGGCCGGAATTTTGCTCTGTCACTGAGTTCATTTAAGCGGGGTTAGTTCTACAAACAAACGATAGCACAAGCGGCGTAGCAGGGGTAAATTGAACCATTCCGAAAAGCGGGTTTGCAGGCCCATAGCTGGCTTGTAGAAATTTTTCAAAAAACTGCGTGAAAATAAATCGTGGAAAAACGGCAAAGCCTCCTGTCCCTTAATCCGGCTTATTTTCAGTTGGTTGCGCTCAAACAGATTTTGCCAATCACTATAATGATATTCGCTATCGATGGGTTGGGCCGAGCGCAAGGGGTTTTCGTAGGGTACTAAAATCTTGCCGTAGTGGTTTTTGACCAGCCATTTTTCAAACAAGATAAAAGGCCAATAACCCGTGGCGTTAGGCAAAGTGCAAATTAGCTTGCCGCCCGGCTTCAAGGCTTTTTTGGCCTCGCGCAAAACAGCATCGGGCTGCTTCAAATGTTCCAGCACTTCGGTAAAAACAACCACGTCCGCGCTACCCGGCTCAATCGGCCAGGGCTGGCTCAAATCGTGGTCACGTATCTGGAAGCGGTCTGCGTGGGTCTGGCGGGCAATCCGGCTGCGATTGGGGGAAAGCTCCATCCCGGTTAATTTCGCCTCCGGGCAAATTTTGAAAAGTTCTTCCAGCAAATCGCCCCAGCCGCAACCCGCATCTATAATAATTTGTCCCGGCTGCGGATTTACAAAGCGGGCGGCATAAGCGTAAAAATAACCGGGCATTTTTTGCTCATCCGGGGCAAGCGCAATTTCGGCATACTGGCGAGCTATTTCTTTTTCGTCTAAATCAAAACCTTTAGTTTGCACTTTGTTTTCCAGTAAATTCAGCAAATTTCTACACTAATTAAACCAGTTAGCTTGGAAGCGATTATATCATAATAACAAAAAATCGGGTAGACAAGTACAAAATAGGAGAAACAGGGAGTTGACTGGATTTAGCGGCGCAAACTATACTATAGCAGAACTTTAGATTAGTTTTGGGTCATTTTTGGAAAGGAAAATATCGCGTGAGCCAAGACCAAAACAATAGCATAAATTACCAGATTAGCCCGCCACTTGATAATAAAACTTTGAATGAATTATTTGAAACCGCCTGGCAAAACCATAATTGGACAAATTTTCAGCCAATATTAAAACAGAGTCTGGGTTATGTTTGTGCTTTTGAGGGGGAAAAGTTGGTTGGTTTCGTAAATCTGGCCTGGGATGGCGGCGTACACGCTTTTTTGCTGGATACTACCGTTCACTCCCATTGGCAAAAACGCGGGATTGGCCTCAAATTGGTTAAACAGGCCGCAAAATTTGCTAAGGAAAGCGGTCTGCTATGGGTTCACGTAGATTACGAACCACCTTTGGAAAGTTTTTACCAGCAAGCGGGTTTCCGTCCCACTCTGGCCGGACTGATTAATTTGACTGACTAATAAAAGTTAAAAGCACCTATTCTAATGTAGGAGGGATTTCTAATCCCGATTTTACCCTGTCCACCCAACAATCGGGATTAGAAATCCCTCCTACAACTTATCAGATTATCAAAATGAATCTACCAAAGGCGTTTTCAATTCATCGCATCAAGGATAATAACCAGTGACACAGCACATTAAAGCAAGCACTTTGATAAGTAATAACCCAACTGAATTAACTAATACTGCAAAAATAAAATTTAGAGGTTCCCTGTGGCGAAAAATACCCAAAACAGTTTGGGTCTGGCCTTTTTTCGGAGCGGCAACCCTGATTTTTCTTTGGCCGATTCCCTTTAATATCGCCACCCACGCCACCGATACGGTTGACCCGCTTTTGCTGTCGTATGTGTTGGGTTCGGAGAAGCAAAACTTGTTAGCGGGAGATTTTGCTCATTTCCTGGCCTCGCCCGCTTTCTTCCCTTATCCTGATACTCTGGTGTACAGCGACCATTCCCTGACGCTGACCCTGCTGTCCTTGCCCGTCGCCCTGTTTTCGGATAATCCGATTTTGGCCCATAATTTTGTGCTACTGCTTGGCTGGTTTTTGTGCGGGTTAGGCGGCTTTTACCTGACTTTTCATTACACCCGTTCCTACCCTGCCGCGCTGGTCGGTGGCCTGATTATCGGCTTTAACCCGTATCATTATACTCAACTAAACCATTTGCAAACTAATTCCTACGAGTTTATGCTTTTTAGCCTGCTTTTTTTGGAAAAGAGTATAGCCGAAAAACGCAAAAGTAATTATTTCTTTTTTATTTTATTCACAATACTAGCTTTTTGGGTAACTTTCTATCATATTGCCTTTTTGCTGGTAATCTTTAGCTTTGTGCTAATCTTCCGGCTGGTAATTGGCAAAGAGCTTAGGAACTGGCGCAAGCTCGGTGCGCTGGCGGGATGTATAGTGGTGGTCGCTCTGGCTAATTTGCCGTTAATCTTGCCTTATTTGCACTTTAGCGAAGAAATGAACGCGGTTCGGACTATTCAGGAAACCAGCTACGGCTCGGCGGATTTTCGGTCTTACGTTAGCGCGAATTTGGTGAACTGGCTCTGGGGCTTTACTGCCCGTAATCGGATTGGCGACCCGCTTTTTACCCCTGAAGACCACGCGCTTTTTGTCGGGGTAGCGGTCTGGCTGCTGGCCTTGATTGGCTTTGCCGCCAAAGGCGACAAGAATTTGCCAACTTTACGGGGCAACCGGGTACAGGTAATGTTTTTCCTGACGCTGCTGGCCGCTATTTTGCTTTCCAAAGGGCCGTTTTTGTCTCTCAGTAATCAGCCTTCCGAAGCATTTCATAATAATACCTTACCCCTCCCCTACAAGTTTTTGTATGATAACGTCATATTGTTTCAAGGCTTGCGGATGCCCGCCCGCTTTATGCTGGTGGTGGTGGTTTGTCTGGCGGTGCTGGCGGCTTTTAGCTTCAAACGCCTGTATTATTCCAAAGGTAAAGGCAAATGGTTGGGATTGGGATTGGTCGGGCTAATGCTAATTGAATTTTGGCCCGGTTCTATCCCCCAATACAAAATTGAAAATCCTTATCCCCAAAGTTATGCTTTTCTGGCGCAACAAGCCGGGACAGATTGGGGTCTATACGAATTTCCAGCCAGCCCGCTTTATGACCGCTACTCGGCCTATTTTGCGCTTTCACACGGCAAAAGAGTTTTGAACGGCTATAACGGGTTTGAGCCAGAAGGTATGATACGGCTGGAAGAGTTAAGCAATAATCGCTTTAATTCTAATACTGCTACAGTTTTAGAAATACTGAGTGGCCTAAAAGTTAAATATTTAATGATACACGGGGACAGAATAAAAGATAAAGTGTTTATGGAGCAACTGCTGGCGAGTTTGGGCCAGAACGAAAACGCCCGGCTGGTTTTTCAGCACGATGCGGATTATATTTATCAGCTACCTGACCGCTCGGCTCAGTTCAGCACTTCCCAGGATATTACTATCAGCCTTAGCCGGACGTTTATCAGCGACGGGAAACTTTACACCGAAGCAGTTATTCGCAATAAAGGTACACAAGTTTGGACTAACCCAAATATCGGGCTATACCAATTACAAGTTAAGGTCGGGTCAAGCGAAATTCACAAAAGTTTGGCACTACCGCTATACTTGCTTCCCGGCGAAGAAGTGCGCCAGCAAATCCGGCTAAACCCGCCTTTTGGCTGGTCGCAAAATCTGGGTGAGGTTAAAGCTAGAGTTGAGCTTAACGAAAAATAAAACAAGCCCGGAAAATTATGTGATATACTTTGTGTGTCAATGTTAATTATCCAGATAGGCAACAGGATAAACACTATGCAAGTATCTAAAAGGCCCTTTCGTTCAAAACTAGATAAAAAAGTGGAAGAAACCGCTTTAGAAATTAAGGAGCGAATTAAAGCCAGATCGCAAGCTAAAAAAGCGCATCGTACCGCCTTGACCGCTCAGGATGGCGACCCTATAGAAGGGTTATCCAGAATTTTGGAAGATGTACCAGTAGAAATATTTGAAAAAAACTTTGCACAGGACGAAGACGGTTTAGTATATGTCACCCGCCACGAGATTTGATTTTACTTTAGCGCAGCTACCTGATTTTATCGTTTTAGATAGCAGTGTATTATTACACCTTGTTTTTGCAGCTCCTGCACACGATTCAAGAGAAAAAAGGTTGTTCGATGATGCTAAAACCTTTTTGCGGCGTTTAAAGACAGCTATTGATGAAGATAGTAGTTGTACTGCTTTAATTCCTTTACAGGTAGTAACCGAATGCTTTCACCGAATCACTATTACTGCAATTAGTAGATTATTACCAATAGGAGCAAACGTTTTAGTAGAGCAGAAGAAACAACCAAAGCTTTTAATAGCCGCCGATGTACCAACCAAATTAAGCAATTTTATTCGACGAATTGATGCGATTGGTATAGAAATCATTCAGCCCAATGAAATACCTGATTTAGCTTCGAGTTCTTTTGAAGAACAAATGCAGGAGTATATGAGGGATTTATTTTTGATGTCAGCAGATGCTCACATCTTAACTGTTGCCAAGTGTTTAGAAATTGAAAATATAGCTTCGCTTGACCGAGATTTTCTTAGAATTGTAAATAGCGATTTCAAAATTTACACTTCCGCAAGGCTCTAACTATAAACATGAGTCATCCTAAATTTTAGAGAGGTGACTTTAAAAAATAAACCTCCTGGATTAAGATAGATTTGCCCAATTACTCTTTAGGGTCGGCTGACCTGATTGCAGTACGCAGTTCTAAACCCGCCTTTTGGCTGGTCGCAAAATCTGGGTGAGGTTAAAGTAATTATTCCCCGGTAACACCGTCAATTGCTTCGCGGATAATATCGGCGTGGCCGACGTGACGGGCGGTTTCTTCTATCATATGGACTAATATCCAGCGCATAGTAGGGTGGTCGCCGGATTTTTGAGCCTTATCATCCAGGCTACTTTCGGCTACTATCTTAGCTGATTCGGCCACTGCCTCTTGAAAGAAGGCTAGAACCGAAGCAGTAGTTTCATTCGGCTCAATCCGCAAATCGGCATCCGGGTCTTCTTTAGCCCAGGGTACGCTCAACTCGCGATTAAGGAACACGACCTGAAACCAACTGCGTTCGACATAAGCCAGGTGTTTGACCAGCCCTAGAAGCGACAGACTTGAGACAGTGGGCTTCCGGCGCAAATCCTCATCACTAACGCCGCTCACTTTCTGCAACAGGGTAGCTCGCTGATAATCCAGAAAAGCTTGAAGCGTTTCTTTTTCTGGTGCAGCCAAAGGCGGGTCTTGCCGACCACTAATATCCATTTAGAGCCTCTTTATTCTAGCTAGTAGCCCAGACATCTACCAAATAACGGTTTTGTTCGCTGAGTTCCTTGAGCCAGTTTTCGGCGGCGGCTTCGTCTGACCCGGTTTTCTCCCGGTAGATTTCGGCAAAAACCCGGCGCACATCAGGAGCCATTTTGGTTGCATCACCGCAGACGTACACAATTGCGCCCGCTTCCAGCATTTGCCAAACTTCGTCCCGGTTTTCGGCAATCAAGTTTTGGACATAAATTTTTTGGTCGCTGTGCAAGCGCGAGAAAGCCGGGTAAAGCTTGGTTACACCTTGCCCCACAAAAGCTTTTAATTCATCCTCATAAATAAAATCCTGTTTGGGATGTCGGCTACCGAAGAATAGTAACGACGACCCAACCGCTTGTCCCTGCGCTTTGAGGGCGGCCCGTTCCTGCAAAAAGCCCCGAAACGGCGCAAGCCCAGTTCCCGGCCCGACCATAATAATTGGCCTGGTAGCGTCTGCCGGAAGCCGGAAGGACGAACCCGTATCACGCACAAAAGCATAAACAGTATCGCCCGATTTTTGCTCGGCCAGATAATTCGAGCAAACTCCCTTATATTCGCCATGACCTGAACGGGCCGGAGCGTCTACCACTGCAACAGTCAGGCTGCACTGAGTGGCTTCCTGTAAGGGGGAGGACGAAATCGAGTAATAGCGCGGGCGCAATCCTGGCAAAAGTTCCAGAAAGACATTAAAGGGCAATTCGCAGGCGACGAATTCTTCCAGCAAATCAATCAAGGATTTGCGTTTTGCCAACACTTCTTCTTTATAGCGGGCTATTCCGGCTTCATCTTCGCCAGATAAGGCCATTAATTTCACCTTATCGGGCGGACATTCGGTGTAATCCGCCAAAATGCCGATTTGCTTGCGAGTGGCGACTTCCTGCAATTCTACGTAATCCGAAAGCAAAGCATAAAGCGAAATAGTATCGCTTACGGGCAGCAGTGCTTTACGGTTGCCAGTTTTACGCAGCCGGATAAAAGTATCCTTTTCAAAGCCAAAGCGACGAGCCACCCGTTTGACCAATTCTAGCGGGTTGTGAGGGATTACGCCCAGGTGGTCGCCCGCCCGGTAAGTTACGTTCTTGGGCAATTCGATTTCAAGATGGCGGGTCGAGCGTTCAGAAGGGCTATCGCCGTGTTTATGATGTAATTCACGGTTTTCTAGTATCGGCATGGCCTGAGCGTTCAGAGAATTAACAAAAGGACTCAACCCCTGCCCGTCCACTACTTCTACCGCGTAAAGCGATTCTTTGGCTTCGGTAGTGGCGTTAGAGCGGCTCAAATCAATATCCAGTTCGGTAGCGACATTTGTCCAAAGCGGCCCAAACCATTTTTGGAACTGCCCGTCAAAATCGTCACTGGCATCGCCTTCACCACGCGGGTAAATTCGTTTCGCCCCGAATTCTTCCAGTTTGCTATCCAGCAGACGCGGCACAGCCTGAAAAGTGGCGGCCCAATCCCGGTTGCCACAGCCAAAGACGGCATAATTTACGCTCTTGAAGGCATCCTTGCCCAACTCGCCGTTTTTGAGCCAATTGTAAAACTTGATGGCATTATCGGGCGGCGTGCCGTTATATGAAGCCGAAACAATAACCACCGCGCCCTGCTTGGGCAAACGCTGGGTGTAATCATCGAGCGGAGCAATCGCGGTAGAGAAGCCGTTGGCCTCGCCGGATTGGGCAATTTGGCGAGCAATTTCTTCCGCCGTCCCCAAATTCGAGCCATAAAGCACCAGCAAGGGCGTATTATGCTGAGGTAAGGCGGGGGTAGTGGCGATTTGGGTTAAGGGAGCAGGAGTAGTCGCAGCCGGGGCGGAAGTAGTAACTACCGTTGCGGCCCGGTCATGGGCCTGGTCGGTGCGAGGCTTAACCTTAATTTTGAAATTATCGGGCTTGATAGTCAGGGTTTCCTTTAGTTTGAGCTTGTAGCGGGTATAATCAACTAATTTGAAGCGTTGCAAAATCATTCCCAAAATCAAAGCCGCTTCCTGCATAGCAAACTGGCGACCAATACAAGCGCGTTGCCCATTGCCAAAGGGTTTATAGGCGTTGGCCGGGCGGTTGGCCTCGGCTTCCCGGCTGAAATTTTCCGGGTCGAAAATTTCGGCGCGTTCGCCCCAAACTGATTTGTCGCGGTGCAGCATCGGGGTTAGCACCGAAAGCTGGTATTCCTTCTTGACCGGGTACTTGTCGCCGATTACAGTATCGTTATAGGAATAAAGAGCAAACATCGGGGCAGTAGGCCAGAAACGCAAACTCTCCTTCAAAATTTGAGAAATATAAGTGAGCTGGTTTACCTGAGCATAAGTCGGTGAAATTGAAGTATCTGGCCCAAGCACCCGGTCAACTTCGGCATAAGCTTTCGCTAGTACATCGGGGTGGTTCAGCAAAAAATGAATAGCGAATGAAAGCAAACCACTGGTGGTTTCGTGTCCGGCAATTAAAAAAGTTATAATTTGATAGCGAATATTAAGGTCGTCCAACCGTTCGCCGCTTTTTTTGTCCACGCCCGAAAGCATATAACTGAGCAAATCGGCTTTACCGCTAAAATCTTCGCCACTTTCGCGACGTTCTTTGATAATACGGTCAACCGTCTGGTTCATCAAATCAATATCGGCCTGCAACTTGCGATTACGGTCAATCCGAATTTTATCCTCAAAGGGCAATCGCCGCATTTGTTCCAGTGATTCGCTCAGTGCGCCGACCATTGCATCTACAAAAGGATGCATTTTTTCACGATAAAACGAATTAAAGCGATAATCAAAACCGCACAAGCCAATCGTATCCAGCGTGAGGGCGGTCATATCGTGTACTACGTCAATTTCGTCATCTGCATTTAAGCGCGACCATTTCAGCATTAGTTGTTCGGCAACATCCAGCATCATAGGATGATAGCCGAGCATAGCTTTATGGCCGAAATTAGGCAGCAAAATATTATGAGCCTTTGACCAATTGGCCTCGCGGGTATAAGCGGTAAAAAGGCCATCCCCGGCGAAAGTTCGTACTTTTTTTAGGGGCGCCCAGACCTTCTTATCAAAGCGGGTTTCGTCACAAAGCTCGTTCACCAAATCGTAGCTGGAAACCACCACTAATTTGCGTCCGCGTACCTCAAGCTGGTAAATCGGGCCGTACTCCCGCGCCAGCTTCATCATATCCTGAACCGGGGTAGTTGCCCCTAAAGAAAGTAAATTGCCCAGCAAAAATGTACCGGGTGGCTGGGGTATAAGGTCGGCTTTCTCCTGTACTGTCATTTTCACCCTCACTGTTAAAGCTAATTCTGAAAAGATTGCTCACGCCTGTGTTGGCTTCTGGTTTATTACTTGAAGTATATCATATAACGCTTTTGAGGTATAATCTTAAATCTTTGCGACTGGACTTGAAATCTTGTCACTAATAATTCTCAAATTCCTTGAGGACACTATAGAAGCGGAGCAAGCGACGGGCGGCAAAGAAAATTAGCGCAACAAAAAACCCTCCGGCAATCAGGGCGGTTAGCCAGTTACCAGTATTAGCCGGACGTAGCCACCACAAATCGAAATCATCATAATTTTGCAAAGGAATAATTGCCCGGATAGCTTGCACCCGCACACTATCCCAGGCCAGATAATCCATTGTCAGGGAAGGGCCACCAAACAAACGGCTGACGGCGGAAGTTACCAGATAGAATTGGCCGCGTATTGGCGATAGTTCGGGAACAAACCGCCAATCCTGATTTACTCCGGCGTTGTAATTTGCCAGAAAATATTGGTCAAACTGGATTAACATACCCAACAAATTAATTAGGGCCGCCAGCGATAAACCTAGAAAAAAGCCGTGGCGGGCGAATTTGCCAAAATTTTGCAAAAGCGGGGCGGCCCACATTGCCACAAAAGGGAAAATTGGCAACAAATAGCGCGGCCCCCACGTCCAATCGCCTTCCCAGTTCCAGAATAGCGAGTAAAAAAGTAAATAAGTCAGGGCTAATGCTATCCCGAAAAAGGCCGGAAACGCCACTTTTTCCCGGAATTGGGGCAACCCAAACAAGGCGAAAAGCAGACCGGGCGAGTACAGAAAAACGCTTTTGCCGGGACTAAACAAAAATCCATAAATCCCGCCATAAATCGAGCCTAAAGCAAACTGGTCTTTTATCGCACTATAGCCCGTTTCGGAAATTGAGCCAAAACGGTAATAATTATAGCCCAACGTAAACAGCAGCGCACCCGCCAGAGGCAAGCCGAACCAGAAAAGCCGGGCAAAAATCTTGCCGAAATCAAATTTTCGTTTTGCGAAGGCTGAATTTTCTTGAAAACTATAATAGATTATGTAAAGTAAAATCGGTAAAGCGGCAATTCCGGCGGCAACTTTAACCGTAACTGCCAGAAACAGCCAGCCTCCGACTTTTAGTAATTTTCGGGAATCTTCAGGATTGTTAGGCCAATCGAATAAGGAGCGGGCCATCAAAAGATATAACAAAGCGATAAGCGGCTCACTAAAATCGAGGTGAGCGTAGGCCCAGGCCATCGTGCCAACCCCGTAAAGCAAGGCTACCCCTAACCCGGCCCGCACGCCATAGCCGAAACCGCGCGTTATCCGGCAGAGCAAAACCGCCGAATATGCCACAATCAGGCCATTTAGCAGCGACACCAGCAGGCGGCCTATCTGGTCAGCGTTCATAGCCGGGCTAATCAGGGCCAAGCCTTTGACCAACAGCACCACAGGAATTTCTACCGCGACTTGCCCTGCCCCATATTTGCTAAAAAAATGTTCGTCGCGCCCGTAAATGCCAAAGCGCGGGTCAACGAAATAATTCTCCAACGCCCCGCCCCGGCCTTCTACCAAACTCCAGGCCGTCGCATAGCTGGAAAATCCATCGCCGCTATAAAGATGTCCACCTAAAGTAAAAAGATAAAGAGCCAGCAGCGTCAGGAAAAGCCAGCGATACAAATTGGCCTCGGCCAGGCGTACCGCTCTGGGAGATTGTCCCGGTTCGGGTGCTAAAACCGGGTCAGGAAGATTAGTGTTTGTAACCGATTTTCTTTTCAAGAATGTTAAGTTGTTCATCAAAAGTGTAGAAAGTTGCGCCGCCAGTTGGAATTTCCAGCTTGGTGACTTGTTCGGGCGTTAGATTGTCGAGCTTCATAATAATTGAGCGCAGGCTATTGCCGTGTGCCGCTATCAAAATGTTTTGTCCCTGCTGTAAAAGCGGGGCAATTTGAGCTTCGTAATAGGGCAAGGTGCGGGCGGCGGTATCTTTAAGGCTTTCGCCGTTGGGCGGGGCAGTATCGTAACTACGCCGCCAGATATGTACCTGCTCATCCCCGAATTTTTGGGCGGTTTCGGCCTTGTTCAAACCCTGCAAATCGCCGTAATTCCGTTCGTTCAAAGCCTGATTTTTGGTGACGGGCAAATCTTCCTGGTCAATTACCCCTAAAATAATAGTCAAAGTTTCGTTAGCGCGTTGCAGCACCGATGAAAAAGCCTGGTCGAAATGAATGTTACTTTCTTTAATAATTTGTCCGGCTTCGCGGGCTTGTTCCCGTCCAAAATCGGTCAGGGCTACGTCTACCCAGCCGGTAAAACGATTTTCTTTATTCCAGACTGATTCGCCGTGTCGCACCAGCACCAGTTTACTGTTAGCCATCTTCCCTATCTTCTTCTTTCTTCTTCTTTCTTCAAACTTTAATCTTCAAACTTTATTTTAGCAAAGCTGCGCCGACGATGCCCGAATTATCACCCAGAGCGGCCTTGACAATTTCGATTTTGGCGGCAGGCACAGACAAAGTTTCCTGAACGGCGATACGGGCGGCGGCCTGGAAGAAGACATCTACTGCGTCTATCAAGCCTCCCCCCAATATCAAACGACGCGGGTTATAGAAATTGATAGCTGAGGCCAGACCGTAGCCTAAATAGCGGGCCGCCTCGCTAAGAGTATCTAAAACCAGCTCATCGTTTACCGCGACGGCTCTGGCAATTTGCTTGGAGCGGATTGCTACACTGGAAGCGTTAGCCGCTTCTGGCAAATCTTCGGGCGGCAAAATATCGCGCAAGGCGGAAGCCCGCCCCCGGTGCAATTCCCCCAAAAGGGTACGAGTAATCGCGGTACGGCTGGCATAAGCTTCTAAATGGCCGCGCCCGCCACAGCCGCAATGTCGCCCGCCAGCATCCAGCACGGTATGGCCGATTTCACCTGCGGTGCCGGTTGACCCGCGATAAATCGTGCCATTATTCACAATCGCGCCACCAATGCCCGTTCCAACGAAAACGCACAAAAAATTATCGTAATCTTTGCCCGCCCCAAAATATAATTCACCCAGAGTTGCCACTTCTACATCGTTACCGAGCGAAACAGGAATAGAATAGCGTTCTTGCAAAAGATTTACAAGCGGCAAAGAAGATGTTACCCCCAAATTGGGAGCGGCGATTAGTACGCCGGCAGCACGGTCAACCTGTCCAGCTACGCCAATCCCCAGATGGTCAGGTTTTACCCCTTTAGCAGCTCCAATAGCGGTATCTATGGTGTCGTAAAGGCGCGACATAAAATCTTCGGTAGAAACTTTGCTAGTTTTGCGTTTGGCAAGGCTAATTACTTTACCGCTATTTAATTCAATGACCCCGGCCAGAATTTTCGTGCCGCCCAAATCTACGCCAATTGCGTATTGTTCGCTCATTTTTCAAGACCTCACTTGTTTTGAGGAATAAGTTGAGAGGCCAGTGTGACCAACTCATTAATATTAAAAGGTTTAGCGATAGTATGAGTAACGTGATGCTCCACCATTTTTTGCTGGTCGAGCTGGTCGCCCCAACCTGTAACCAGCACTAACGGCGTTTCCGGCCATTGCCGATACAATTCGCTGGCAACTTCCCAACCGCTCATACCCGGCATACCCAAATCGCTAAAAACCAAATCGAAAGGTGGTTGACGCTCTGTATTGGCTTTTTCCAGCAAAACCATCGCTTCCATACCCGAAGCGGCAATTTCAACGGTAAATCCGGCCATTGCCAAAGCACGGTTTAGCACGTTCCGAATATTTGGTTCATCATCTATGGCAAGAATATTACCGCGATAACGAGCCGCCTGTGAATTGGCCGTATTCCGGCGAGGCTTTTCTCGCTCAGGAGCGTGTTCTTGCAATTGAGCCAAAGGCAATCTAATATGAAAAGTCGTGCCAACTCCCGAAGTAGATTCGCAACTAATTTGACCACCATAGCGCGAGATAATGCCGTAAGCCATCGAAAGCCCCAAACCTGTACCGCGAACCCCCTTGGTAGTATAAAACGGCTCGAAAATATGGCGGCGAACTTCGGGCGGCATTCCCTGTCCGCTATCCCAAACATCCAGACAAATTGCGTCGCGGTCAGTAAAAGTCCGAAAACCAATTTTACCACCACTACCAGTCATAGCGTCTACCGCATTATTAACCAAATTAATCAAAACTTCGCGTAATTCGGCAGCTTTACCCAAAACGGGCGGTAAATATTCCAGTTCGCGCTCAATTTCGATTTTAAGCCCTCTGGATTGAGCATCATCGCGCCAGCGCGGGCGGCTCAAATCAATGGTACTTTGCACCACCACATTAAGGTCGATTAAATCCAGATTTTTTTGAATATGATGGCCGGTAAATTCCTGAATACGCCGCACCGTTTCCGCCCCATCCATTGCTGATTGTTCGATAATTCGCAAAGTCTGCAAAACTTCGGGTTCGTCGGTTTCTGCTTCCAGTAATTGAGCATGACCAAGTACATTTGCCAGCACGTTGTTAAAATCGTGAGCGACCCCGCTTGCCAGTTGGCCCAGCACCCGCATACGTTCCTGCTCGGCTTCGCGCTTGCGAGTACGAACATCTCGCCCGATTGCCTGCAAACCGATTACTTCGTTTCGCTCGTAAAGCAAACCACAGGTAAATTCCAGATATACCAAATCCCCATCTTTGCTACGGGCTTCGATTTCGAGCGGCTGGTTTATTTCCACCCCCGCCAAAGGCATTGCGGTAATTAAACGTTGAATATTTTGCTGCCCATCCTGGGTCAAAAACAAGCTTAATTCCTGGTTTATCATATCATCGGGCGAATAGCCCAGCAACGTTCGCACTCGCTCGTTTATATAAGTCAGACGACCTTTAAGGTCAAGCGTCAAAATTAAATCGCTGGCGTTTTCGGCAATCAAGCGGTAGCGACCTTCGGATTGGGTCAAATCGTTGTAAAGCCGGACATTTTCGATAGCGGCGGCGGCCTGATTTGCCAGAGTAGTCAACAAATCCAAATCCGGCAAAGCTAAATGCCGCCAGGGTTCAGCCATTGCCACAACCAAAACCCCAATATGTCGCCGCCCTAACCGCAGGGGAATTCCGGCAGCTTCCGCAAAGCCCGAAAGGTCATCTATGCGATGTTCCCATTTGGAATAATCGGGGATGACCACCATCCGGCCTTCCCGGTAAACCGCCCCTGCCAAGCCTGCCTCCTCCGAAATAACACGTGGAAAATCCGGGTGACTGGCGTTATGAAAGGCTACGTTGTAGTGAGTCTTGCTTTCTTCGTCCCACAAATGCAAATACCCTTGCTCGGCTTTTGAAATTCGGACAGCAGCCTGTACGATTTCCTCGCCAGTTTGCTGCAAGTCAGGCCGTTCCTGCTTGCTCCAGCTATTAATAATTTCGGAAACCCGAATAAGTTCGAGGAGTTGCTCGTTACGCTCGGTCAAATCGCGTTCAGCCTTGCGTAAATTCAGCATTACTTTAATACGAGCCTGTAATTCTTTAATCCTAAAAGGTTTGGAGATATAATCATCTGCTCCGGCATCGAAAGCCCGGAGTTTGTCATCGGCAAAATTACTGGCACTGACAATAATTACTTTGGCACCGCGCCAGCTTTCATTAGTTTTAATCATGCGGCAGATTTCAAAACCGCTAATATCAGGCATTTTCACGTCGAGCAGCACTAAATCAAAAAAATGTTCGTGCAACATTCGGAGAGCCTCACGACCATTGGTAGCTGCCAGACATTCGACGGGTTGGTCTTCTAAAGCAGATTGAATAATAATGATAATATCTTCTTTATCATCTACAACCAATACTTTACCCAGAGTTCTGGCCGTCATCTTATCAGAATCCGCCTGTTCTAGTTGATTATAAAATGTATTCAAGGCAAAAATGTTACCCTTGTTTTATATGCTAATTGTAATCTTCTAGCGTCTATCAGGTGGCACTTGTTGCGACGGTGATTGTACTGAAGGTACACCCATCCGCCGCAATTCTTCCTGTATCATTTGTTGCTTTACGTTTTCGGAATTGCTACCATTAAAGACGAATACCCCCATAAAGTGAAAAAATAAGCCAATACCCCAACCAAACATCGGCCAAACAAACCAGGGGTAACTGTACAAGCCCGGCAAAGGGCCAGTCAGAAGGTAGATTACAATTAAAAGTCCATTTACCACAATATAAGAAGCCAGATGCCAGTAAAAGCCGATTTTGGCCTGCACCCGGCGTTCCGCCCTTTTGTAAGCTTCACGCTGCTCAGGGCTATTAATATCGTAATTATACATCCTTTTTCGCTCCTTTTGTCATCTTTTTTTTGTTTAATTGGATTAAATAATTAAATTTTAAGACAATCAGGCTCTTACCACATAAGTTTGAGCTATTTTATCGTGCCAGCCCTGTTTATGGTCATCAAAAGCAATCCAGATAAAGCCTAAATAGAAAACCGCCCCACTTAACCAATAACCCAGGGTTTGCCGGAGCAAGGCCCGCCCAAAACCGGGAGGGGTGCCATCTTCCCGCACTACTTTCAGGCCAAACACACGCTTGCCGATGGTTGCCCCGCGTGCCGTCATTCCCACATAATAAACCAGAGCCAGCACCGCCGCCAGCATCCCAAACCCGATTGAAATTGCCAGCAAACCGCCAAGTTCGTTACGGTCAAGAAAAATGCTGGTAAGAGTATTGTTACAAACATCAACCTGGTTACTATCCTGATAATAAGCTCTACTAGGGCAAGCCACCCCCAATTCGTTGCCGTAGCGCGTGGCAAAATTAGTCCAATAAATTACCTGTGGAATACCGGCCACTACTGCTGCCAGTAAACCGACGATAATAGTATCTATCAACGAAGCCCCGAACCGCACCCAAAAACCAGCATCGTGCCGGGCCACCCCAATTCGGTCAACCGGGTAGCTATAGCCGTAACCCGGAGCGTAGGAGACTTGAGCCGGGTAGCCATAACCCGGATACGACATTGGTGACGGTGGGGCATAGCTGTATTGGCTACCGGGCAAACCGGGCTGGAAATCGGGCCGAGGTGGGGCGGCTGGTGAAGGATAGCCTGGAATTTCATTAGCAGGCGGCGGAGTCGGGATAGATTCAGGTTTGGGTAAAGCTTTTTTACAAATAACACAAAGTTCAGCGGGTGCAGCATTATAAGTTCCGCAATTTGGACAATACATAGTCAGCCTCTTTATTTACTATAATAACGGTTGACCAACAGAGTTAAAAGTTATACAATCTACCCTGAATTCGGGAGTGTCGTCCCGCTGCCAACCAAAAAATTTTGCTATTAAACACCGGGTAATGCACTCGTCTTACTACATTTTCCCCTTCATCTTTATAGACCCCTTTTGGCGCGATTTTGTTTCGATACCCGGTTGAATTTAGGAGGACACATAATGTTAAAAACCGCCTGGACTGAACTTGAAAAAACTTATTTGATGTACAACATCAAACGCCCGCCAATGGTAATGGTACGCGGCGAAGGTGTTCGATTATATGATGATGCTGGCCGCGAGTACCTGGATTTTGTGGGCGGTTGGGCGGTTAATGTGCTGGGCCACTGTCACCCGGCGATTGTGAACGCTATTCAGCAACAAGCCGCAACCTTAATTCATACTTCTAACCAATATTATACAATACCTCAAATCGAATTAGCCAAGATTTTAGTCGAAAATTCGGTATTGGACAAGGTTTTTCTGTGTAATAGCGGGGCGGAGGCCAACGAAGGCGCAGTGAAGCTGGCCCGTAAGTACGGAAAAAAGCACAAAAACGGCGCATACGGGGTTATCAGCACCCTTAAAGGCTTTCACGGGCGTACTCTGGCGATGGTAGCCGCAACGGGCAAGCCTCACTATCAAGAGCCTTTTACCCCCCTGCCAAGCGGCTTTGTGAACGTTCCCTATAACGATTTGGAAGCAGTTAAAGCGGCAACTAACTCCGATACGGTTGCCGTTATGATTGAGCCAGTGCAGGGCGAAGGCGGGGTAAACGTGGCGGACCTCGGTTATCTCAAGGGCTTGCGCCAGTGGTGCGACGACAATAATTTGTTGCTAATTCTGGACGAAGTTCAGACGGGTATCGCTCGCACCGGGACGCTTTTCGCTTACGAACAAATGGGCATTGAGCCGGATGTTATGACGCTGGCGAAAGGGCTGGGCGGGGGCGTGCCGATTGGCGCGTTTATGGCAAAAAATCACGCGGCGGCGTTTGACCCCGGCGACCACGGCTCCACCTTTGGCGGCAATCCTTTGGCCTGTGCGGTAGGCGTAGCGGTAATGAACGAAGTGCTTTCGCATAATATTGCGGCGAATGCGGCTCACGTCGGGGCCTATTTGTCCGAAAAATTGCGCGGCCTTATGGAAAAATATCCTTTAGTGGTAGCTGAACGCGGTTTGGGTCTTTTACGGGCAATCGATTTGCGGGATGAAGTTGGCGGCGATATTGTGTCGCGCTGCGCCGAAGAAGGGTTGCTGATTAACATGGTCAGCCCGAACACTTTGCGCTTTATGCCACCCCTGATTATCTCGCCTGCCCACGTTGACGAAGCAATCGAAATTCTGGATCAGGTTTTGAGCGAATTTTAGGTTAGTTGTTAGTTGTTAGTTGTTAGAAAATTTGCCAACTGTCGGTGAAAATACATTTGAGGGTAAAATCTCTAGTCTTCTCTAACAACTAATAACTAACAACCATTCGGAGGCAAATGTCACAGACTGCAAGAAGGCGTTGGCGCGTCGCATTACTAATAATTGCGTTTGGCGGGCTAGGCTTGATTATCTGGCGGTCATGGCAGGGATTAAGTCCTTTTCTGGTCGGGCTGGTATTGGCCTTCGTGCTGATGCCTTTGGTAGATGCCCTGAACAAGCTTTTACCACGTGTGCTGGCGATTTTGCTGGTATATGCGCTGGTAATTGCCACAATAATCGCTTTTACCCTGTATTTAGCCCCAATTATCGTTGACCAGGGCAAACTAATCATTAACGATACGCCTGGTTATATTGAGACCACCCAAAAATGGCTGAACCAAACCTTCACCGAAGTTCAGCAACAAATTCCTAAAGATTTTCAGCAACCCATTACCGATGCCCTGAACAGTTTTACCGCTACCGCGATTGGCTTTGTCCGCGATTTTATTGCCAATCTGGTGAGCGGGGTATTTGGCATAGTTTTTGGAACAATCGGCTTTTTGGTGGGGGTGTTTATTATCCCCTTCTGGCTATTTTATGTAATGAAAGACAAAGCGCGGGGGATGCGTACCTTCTATAGCCTGATGCCCTCGCACTTGCGGGAGGACGCGCATCGTTTGGTCGGGATTGTCAGCGACACTTTTAACGATTATGTGCGTGGTCAGCTAATCGTGGCCGGGTCAGTCGGTGTGCTGGTGACAATTGGCCTGATGCTGATAAATATTTCGGCCTCTACCGCTATATTTTTGGGCTTTATTGCCGGGTTATTCGAGGTTTTGCCAATTATCGGGCCGATTTTGGGGGCAATTCCGGCAGTAATCGTTGCCTTTTTCAGTCAGCCAGTTGGCAATATGGAACTGGTGCTGAAAGTTATTATTGTTTTTCTGGTAGTGCAACAGGTCGAAGGGAATTTGCTTATTCCCAAAATTGCCGGAGATAGCACCAAATTGCATGCTACCGTAGTAATGCTGGTAATTATTGTAGGCGGCGAACTGGGCGGATTGCCCGGCGCAATTGCCGCCGTTCCCGTCACGGCAGTAGTGCGCGACGTTTACATTTATTTGTATCAAAGATTGGTTTTGGGAGCCAGCCCGATGGAAGCGGAAAGCCATGTACCGTCGCGGCGAGACGAAATCAAGGCGGAACGCCAGAAGCAGGCCCGGCATAGTCTGAAAAAAGGGCCGCCCGCCCGTCCTCAATCTACCACCGTTACGCCTGCTTCCGTACCGTCTTTGGCCGATGGGGGTAGTGATAATTCTTTTGATGCTCCCAAAGAAATTGAAATTGGGCCAATTTTGGAAAAAAGGCCGGGTGAATAATTAGAGTTTATCCTGGGAGGGTTAGGTTTCTTGTAGAATATTGCCTGACACATGGATAAAACGGTATTTATTGAAAATTGAAGCAGGCTTTTAGTTAGAAATTGGAAATAATGAGCAATTATCGAGTTAACGTATACAAGCAGGACTTTGATTTTAGCGCGGCCCATTTTATTACTTATAGCGGGCGGTGCGAAACTTTGCATGGGCATAATTACCGGGTGGAAGTTTCGCTTTCGGGCCAGAACGGGCCAGATGCTTTTTTGTACAATTTTAGCGATTTAAAACCTTTGGTGCGTCAAGAATGTAAGGCTCTTGACCATATGATGCTTTTGGCGGCTAGAAATCCACTAATCAAGTATACTGAACAGGGTCAGGATTTAGAGGTAATTTTCGAGACGCGGCGTTATGTTTTTCCCAAAAATGAAGTAGTGCTGCTCCCTATCGAAAACACTACCGCCGAAGCTTTAGCCTTTCACCTGCTTAGTCGAATTAAAGAAGGCATGCATCAACAAAACCGAATTGAATTCAAAAATTTGCAGCGTATCGAAGTAATGGTCGAGGAGCAGCCCGGTCAGGCGGCCTATTACTCGGAGGAATTTTGAAATTTAGGCTGCCAGTGACAGAATTAGACAGCAGTCGCCTAGAAAGTTGATAGGAAAAAATGACGCAGAAAATGTCCCGGCCCAAAATTTTGATTGCGGATGATGAAGATGCCCTGCGGTTGCTGGCTTGTGAAACGCTGGAAGGCGAGGAAGCCGATATTTTGGAAGCGGCGGACGGCGAGGAAGCTTTAGTAATTGCGCGGCGAGAACATCCGGCCCTGATTTTGCTGGATGTTGCTATGCCGGGATTAACTGGCTTTGAGGTTTGTGAAAAGCTGAAAGCTGACGCGGCTACCCGCGATATTGTGATTGTTATGCTAACGGCACACGGTCAAAGCAAAGACCGGGAGCGAGCGGAGATAAGCGGGGCTGACCATTTTATGACCAAACCTTTTAGCCCGGTACAGCTTTTGCGCCTGGTGGCCCAAATCTTGTAGTACGAACTAAGTTGCTATATTGAGCGAGAATAGGTAATATTTATATAAAGTAATTTTATGCCGGAAAATCAAGAAAAGGTTGATACATTGAGCGAGGGAAAAATACGGCGCGAGTTTCTTGCGCTGGGGCAAAACTTAGACCCTGACCGGGTTGGACGTGAAGGGCTGGCTTTGGCCCGGCAAATTTGCGGCCCGGAAGCGGGGCTGGCTTTGCT
>JBBQGP010000070.1:0-24983 GCA_038323095.1 Chloroflexia bacterium
CTCGATTTCCTGACCAGTGGTTTGGTAGATAATGCCGCCGCCTTGCTCAGTTTATGGGTATCCTTTATTATCGGGTTTGCCCTGCTGTTGGGCTTGCTCAATATTTTGCGGGTACATAGCGGGCGAATTATCCGGCGCGAACCAAATCAGGGTTACAGTGCGGTACTATTGCTAAGTGCGCTGCTGGTAATTGGGGCGGGCGCATACGGGAGGGTGGCCGGGTTGGAAGATGGGGTTACGAACTGGATATTCCAGAACGTGTACCAACCACTTTCGGCGGCTTTCTTTTCGTTGCTGGCATTTTTGATGATTACTACGGCGGTTCGGGTACTGCGAATTGGTACAATTGAATCGAGCTTGTTGCTGGTTGGGGCAATAATTGTACTGTTAGGCCAGATAACGCTTAGTCCGTTCAACAGCTTTGCGGCACTCAGCCAGTGGTTTCAGGATTACCCGATACAGGGAGCGATACGAGGGATTTTAATCGGTTCGGCTCTGGGGGCGATTGCTACCAGTTTGCGCTATTTGCTGGGAGTAGACAATCAATATTTGCGCTAAGGTCGGGCTAGATTGGGGTAGTAGACTTGAGAGGCGATACAGAAAAAATTAGTTGTCCTAATTGCGGAGCGGTCAACGAGCGGTCTAATTCGGTTTGCACTAATTGCGGAATAGAATTGCGGGCGGCTGGTTCGGAAAACAGCGCACGTCCCGCCGCTAAAGCCGGTCAAAGCGGGCTTTCCCGTTTGGCCGCCGCCCGCAAAGCCAAAGAGCAAAGCCAGCCCGATGGCGAAAACGCGCCGGGTAATGATTGGTTCGGCACACTTCGTTCGGAAGCGGCAGCAGTTCCTATCCCTGAAAACGACGAAGACGAAGACGCGCCTATGCTGCCCGACGAAGGAGAAGCCGCTACCGAAGTTCAATCCGGCTTGCTTTCTGAACTGGGGTTAGGTAGTCTGGCTCTGGACGATTTTAGCGAGGGTACAAGATTTGAACCCGGCGAGCCAGCCGATGAGTATGACGGGTTGCGCTCCCGTTTTCAAACCGGGCCACTTTTCGCGCCTGAGCCAGAACAACCTTTTGAACTCTCGGCTCTGCCAGATGAAACCAGTACCGAGCCGCTTTTTAGTGCAGATGGGATAGATTATAGCGCGGGCGCAAGCGATTCGGCAGATTTTGACCCGCGCCAGCGGGCTACTTCGGCTTTGCCGGATTGGTTGCGCGAATTAAATCCGAATAAGGTCGAAGAGGATACGGCAGAGCCTTTTCAATCGCCAGCGAATTTTAATTCTTTCCAGGCAGAACCAGCTTTGCCGGAGCTTGACCTCAAGCCCTTTGAACTTAGCGAAAAACCTTCGGCCCAACCACGCCGTGAAACTACCGCCCCAATTGAAGAAGATATTGGCGGCGTTCCCGATTGGCTTCGGGAAATTTCGGGAACAGGCGAACCCTCAACCAACAAGCCAACGGAAGCCGTCCCGGAATGGCAGCAAGAACTCCAAAGCCAGAATACTACCCGACCCCAAATCGAAGGAGATGTGCCGGATTGGTTGCACGACATTTCAGCCCAAACTGGCATGTCGCGCAACCCCAGCCGTCCGACCTTTGGCGATGCCGAAGTCGAAGCTACTTTAAGTTTTGCCTTTGGAGATGAGCGCGAAAAGAAATCTTACGAAGAACCCGACGAATTGCCCGATTTGTCACCTGACATAGCCAAAAGCTTGCCACCCGAAGCTTTGCGAACCGGCTTAACTGGCAATCTGGATGGTAATTCTGAAAATGAGTTCAAGTTACCATCTTTTCTGTCCGAGCCACCTACCGCCGAACCAGCTTTACAGCAAACCCAACCAGATACTTTGTTTATCGAGGAAACCCCACAGGGCGAGGAAGTTCCTTTTGAATTGCCACCTTTGCCCGACTTGGGTGAAATGGGTGAAATGGAAGGCGCGGAAGAAGTTAGTTTTGAACAGGCCGCCGAAACTAGCCCACTTTGGGGAGCAGGTTTGCCAGTTTGGTTGCAAAATCTGACTCCGCCCACGCTTGCCCCGGATTATGGGGAAGCGGCTTACTTGTCGGATTTGCCGGTAGTAATTGGTGTGCCGGAAGCTGGTATTGATGAAGAGACTTTTGCTGCACCTCTACCGCCCGACCAGCCCCTCGAATCACAGGTGGCGGCAATGTTTGATGAGCAAACGCCCCGCCCTGGCTACTTGACCGGGCAAGAATTGGGCGAAGCCGCCAAAACCGATAGCAGTACCCGTTTTAAGGAAACCCGGCCTTTTTCTTTACGCGACGTACTGCGCCAAACCGGGTCACTGGCTGACCGCTTTGGTGAAGATGAGCCAAAACAAGAAAATAATAGTGAAAATTTTGAAGCAACTTTGTCTGAAACCAGGTTTGATGAGACTGATTTGCCCCTAGCTTCGGCTATTCCTTTTTCAGTCCAGGATACAGATACAAATTACAATCAAGATTATAGCCAAGTTGATGCTCAGGACGCAGCCCAGAATTTGGATGACTTGCCGGAATGGTTGCGGAATACGGTTGGCTCGAATTTTGAGGCAAACGCTGCCGAACCAGCTCAGGTAGATGAGCCGGATATGCCGGATTGGTTGCTTTCGCAGCCTGCTACGGCAAATTTGCCAGATTTTGCTTTGCCCGAAAATGCCGAAACTGATTTGCCTGATTTGCCAGATTTTGCTTTGCTCGAAAGTGCTGAAAATAATCTGCCAGATTTGCCCAGGTTCGATTTTAATGAACCAGCCCATACCGCGCTCTTTAGCTCTGACCAGGCCAACGAAGACCCGATTGGCAAGTTTGATGTTAATGAGCCGACCAACACTACACCCACTCATACTTTTGAGCCAGAACCAGACCAAAGCTTTAGTCCTTTTGATTTTGCCGAGCCGCAAATTGAAAAAGAAAACCAAATCTTCGCACCAGAACCAAACCAGGATTTTTCGGCTTTTGCCTCTCAAATCGAGCCAGAAGCTTTTACTCCGCCTTTGGAGACAAAGCGCGAGGATAAGTCTCTTGGTAAGCCTTTCTTTGTGCCGTCCTTGCCGCCTATGGACGATGAGCTTGAGGACGATGAAGGTGAATTGCAACCGTTTGATTTGACCCAATTTGAGGCGCAGGAACTTCCCGAAAGCCGTAACAGTTCTACCGGGCTGTTCAATACAAAATTGGGATTAGGTGAGCCAGACGAAGAGCAATTGCCGGATTGGTTGAACAATAGCGCGACTCCCGCTCCGATGCAGAGCCAGCCCCTAACCTTTGAGCCAGAATTTTCGCCCGCGCCCGAACCGCAGTACGAGCCTGAACCACCCCAGTTTGAGGCTTTTGCTGAACCTGAACCCGCTTTGGAACTGGAATCAGCTACTTTTGCCCCTGCCCCTGAGAGCGGCGAGGCCGAAGAAATGCCGCCCTGGTTGCAAGATATGGTGATGGGTAAGGCTTCGCCGCCTACTGCCACGCCATCCGCTACCAAAGCCGAGCCGCGTTACAGTTCCATGTTTGCCGGAGTGAGCCGGGCCGAAGAAGAACAGGTTAATTTGCCGGATTGGTTGAAAACGGCTGGCCCGCCCGCTAACCTTGAGGCTGCTACCGCCGTTCCCGAAACGCCCGCCCCTGACCCGGTGGCAAATGATAACGTCGAAGTTGAGCGGCTTTTGCAAAGTTTGAATACGGCAGAACCCGCCGGGAATAACCCGCCCGCCGGGATGCCCGAATGGTTGCAGGGTAGCCCGGCTACGGCTGCCCCAACCTTTGATTTGCCGGAAGATTTGCCAGATTGGTTGAAAAACGAAGCGGCTACCGCGCCCGAAATTCCAACTCAATCCGAGGGAGATTTGACTCCGGCTCATCCGCTTACCCCGCCAAATTTGGGTCAGGATACTTTACCGCTGAATAATTTCAATCAGGAGCTAAACCAGGCTAACACTAATTTGCCAAGCAGCTTTCTGGAAGGGGTAGAAGGCCCGGCCTGGTTGCGTGGTACGACGGCTTCCCAGCCAAACCCTTCAGCGGCCTCAGCGCAGCCACAAGCAACAATGCCCTTGCCACCGCCCTTGCCCGGTATGGAAATTTTGCCAGTTAGCGGGCTAAACCCTACCGCTTTGCCAGGTTGGTTGCGAACAGTAGGTTCGGCCACGCTTGATCAGGAAACCGCCTCTAACGAACCTTTTACCGTTCCCGGTGCGCTACCCCAGGTTGCACTTCCGGCGACGCTGGCAAGCGCGGGGGTACTGGCGGCCTTGCTTGGCCCGCAAGCGGTGGCTTCTTCGCCGATTACGCCAATTGTTTCTGCGCCGCCCAAAGCTGCCACTAATCTTGGGCTGGCCGCCCTTTCACGCTATTTGCTGTACGTATTGTTGCTGGGGGTAGCTTTGTTTGGGGTCTTGCAGCCAATCAGTAGCCCGGTGCTGCCCGTAACGCCGCCCGTCCAAAGTTTTTACACTACCGTAAGTAATTTGACCCCTAATAGTAAGGTGCTGGTCGCTTACGATTGGGAGGGAGACCGTAGCGGGGAAATGCGCCCGATGGCAACTGCCGTTACCCAGCAAATCATGAGCCGTCGCGCCCGTCTCGCGACGATTAGCCTTAATTCACAAGGCCCGGCTTTGGCTTCCCAGATAACCGAGGAAGTCGCCAGCGACCCGGCCTACGGTAATAATGCTACCGGGCTTTATGAGTATGGCACAGGTTATGTAAATCTGGGCTGGCGGTTGGGTAGTGAAGCGGCTATTCGCGGCTTGTTTAACGATATGGGCAGTATTCGCGATTACAAGCAAAACCGGCTTGCTTCTGAAATCAAAGCTATGGACGGTATAAATTCGCTAAACGATTTTGATTTGGTAATCGTGCTGGCCGGAGATGAAGGTAGCGTCCGAAATTGGGTTGAGCAATTCGGGGTCAGGCCCAATGCTCAATTGCTTTACGGTGTACCCGCCGCCGTTGCGCCAATGGCTCGGCCTTATTTGCTTGGGCCAAGCAGCGCACAGCCCAATCTTTCCAGCAATTACTCAAAAGTGCTGGGCTTACTCGAAGGTCTTAACGGCACCGCCCAGTACCAGCAGCTTTTGCGCGATAACAATATTAAAGCCGATAGCAAGTTAAGCCTTGACTCGCGTCTTTTCGCGCAATCGCTGGCGGCAATTCTGCTCATTCTGGCGGTTATCGTCGCTAATATAGTTTACTTTGTAAGAAAAAGCCGGAAGTAAGCTTGGGGCTACAAGAGTTGTTAGTTGTTAGTTATTAGTTGTTAAAAGGGTTGTCGGTTGTCGGTGATTGATTCTGACCTTGTACTTCCGACTTTTCCTTGTTACTTGTTACTTAGTTCCGACTTTATACTTCCTAATTCCGACTTGTTATTTGTTACTTGTTACTTAATCTGTGGAGATTGCTATGGCGACGGTTGGGGTAGGGTTGGCTCTGGTGCTAACCTTGATGGTTTACAGCTATTTGATAGGTGATAACGTTTTGTTCCGGCTGGCCGAGCATATTCTGGTCGGGGTCAGCGTAGGCTGGGCCACCCTTCAGATAATCTTTAACTTGATTATCCCGGCTGTCGAAAGAATCCGGGAGGGCAACGGGGCAGGGCAGGTAGTCGCTTTTACCATTCCGCTTTTGCTGGGGGTAATAATTTTGTTTCGCCCGCTAAGAGCGGCACGTCCGGCCACTAATCTGGTGATGGCTTTTGTAATCGGTACAATTTCGGCTTTGGCATTAGGCGGGGCGGTAGCCGGAACGCTTTTACCCCAAATCGGGGCGACAATGCTGCCCTTGAACCGGGGGAACCTGGGCGAAATTTTGGGCGGGCTGGCCTTGATTACCACAACCTTGCTTGCGCTCTGGTACTTCAAATTTACTGTCAGCAAATCCGGCGAAGGGCAAATTAGTTCGAGCGGCGGCAACATTTTAAGTCGCAATAGCCGTTTGTTGGGCCGTTACGTTATTATGTTCGCACTGGGTGCCGTATTTGCCTCAGTTTTTCTGACTTACTTTGCGGCAGTGGTTGACCGCCTTTTGTTCTTTCTTAAAGTGCAATTTTAGTTTGGGGTTTCGGGAGAAAATAGTTTCATGACACAAACGCGCCCCCAGAATTATGAGTCAGTCTTAATTGCCGATTGCGGCAGCAATACTACACGGGTAGTTTTAATCGAAATTGTAGACCAGGCGTACCGCTTTATAGCGCGGGGGGAAGCCCCCAGCACCCTGGAAGAGCCTTACAACGATGTTACTATTGGCGTGCTAAACGCGATTGCCGCTATCGAAGCCAATACCGGGCGGCTACTTTTGGTGGGCGGACGCTTGCTGGTGCCGCAACAGGCCGACGGGACAGGAGTAGATGCTTTTGTAGCCTGTAGCAGTGCCGCCGAGCCTTTACGGGTGGTTGCTGCCGGGTTGGTTCGCAATCTATCGGCAGAAAGCGCAAGCCGGGCCAGTCATGGCACTTATACGACGGTGCTGGATACGATTAGCCTGGACGAATACGGCGATAGTTACGACGTGAAGCAAACTGCTTCAGCAGTAAACTTTGACCCGCAAGACCCTGCCGCCGAATTTTCGCCTTTTACGGTTAATAAAAAAGCCTCCAAAACCAAAAACGGTAGTATTTCTTTATTTGGGGCTGGCCCGCGTCGTATCTGGAAAGAGCGTCAGATTGCTAAATTGCGCCGCCTAGCCCCCAACGTAGTAATTCTGGCGGGCGGGTCGGACGGTGCGCCGGTAGATTCGCTAATGGAACTAATGGACGTGATAACCGAAGTGAACCGGCAGGAAGCAGTTTTGGCAAATGCTTTGAGCGAGCCGCGTCGCCCCTTGACCCTCCTGTATGTTGGCAACCAGCAAGCGCGTGAAACTTTAATTGAGCGCAACAAAGGCCAGCTAGAACTTTTTATGGCCGATAACATTCGCCCTTCGCTGGAGCGCGAAAATTCCCAGCCCCTCCAAAGCCAGTTGTCCGCCCTTTATCAGGAACGGCTTTTGCCGACCTTGCCCGGTTTTCGTCGCTTAACCGAAATGTCAAAAACCCCCGTTAATACTACTTGCGCGGCAGTCGGCCTGATGACCCAATTTCTAGCCAAAGATGTGCCGGATAACCGGGTGTTGACTGCCGATTTGGGCGGTAGCAACTCGGCTTTATTTTATGCCGATGCCGAGAACTTTGTTTCGATGGTGCGGGGCGGATTTGGCCTCAGTTTCGGAATTAGCAATGTGTTGGCCGAAACTACCACCGATAATCTGCGTCGCTGGCTACCTTTTGAAATTGGCAACGATGATTTAATTCACTATGCCATGAACAAATTGCTCCGCCCGCAGGTTTTACCTGCCAGCGAACAAGAACTAATGCTAGATGGGGCATTCGGGCGTGAGGCTTTGCGCCTGTTGAACAATCAATTGATTAATCAGGCTAATCGCGAACAGTTGGATTATAACCGGGTGCTGGGTGCCGGCGGGCCTTTGGTCAATATCAGTCAGTGGCAAGCCGCTCTAATGCTGCTGGATGGCTTGCAACCTTTGGGGAATAGCAGTACCGGGCTGGTCGAACTGGAACTGGATTCTACAATGCTATTGGCCGCTACCGGGACACTGGCCGCGCTTGAACCAAACGCCGCCGCCTATGTTTTCCGTTACGATTGCTTGCACCGGCTTGGCCCGGTGATTGTGCTGAACGGTGAGGGGCAACTAGGCAGCCCGGCAGTAACCGTAACCATGAATACGCAGGCCGGACGCACCCGCCGGGCAACAGTGCCTTTTGGTCAAATTGCGATTTTGCCCCTACGTTCAGATGAGCGGGCTACCCTTGAAATTCAGCCGCAGGGCAATTTTCGGGTGGGCAAAGCGGCGCGGGGTCAGGTGGTCAAAACGGCGGCAGGACAGGAAATGCCGGGTGGCTCAATTGGCCTGATTATTGATGCACGAGGCCGTCCAATTCATTTTGCCCCCGACCTGGCCCAACGCCGTTTGCAGGTGCAGCAATGGCATTTGGCGCACCGGGCGGCTTTGCAGCAATCCGAAACCGAAGAAAGTGCCAGCCTGAACCAATCTGCTACCCCGCCTACTCGTTTTGCTGAGGTTGCCCCGCTTAGTAATGGCGCGGTGGCGAAGTCAGAAACGGCTAAATTGCGCTTTGGAATAGGAAAGAAAAAGTAAAATGAGCCAGTTTCAACCGCCCTTGCCACCAATGAATATTCCGCCCGCCCGTCCTGCCGCCAATAGCAGTCAGGCTGGCCCAAAACATTATCCGGCTCTGGCCTGGAATATTGACTTTGAAGTCGAACGCCGTTTGCCCCAGGCCGGGGAAGTGCTGGTTGCGCCGGGTCAAAGGGTAGAAAGCGATACAATCATTGCCCGAACCTTGCTGCCGGGTCGCCCGCGTTTGTTTAATCTGGTCGAATATTTTGAAAGTGAACCGGGCGAAGTTGCCAAAATGTTGAGCAAGCAAGTAAGTAGCCGGGTAGCTCAAAATGAAATTGTAGCCCAGCGCAAAGGCTTGTTTGGTCGTCAATTCAAAGCTCCTTTTGACGCGGTAGTGTCGGCCTTTGATGCGGCTACTGGCTATTTGAGCTTGACCCCTGCTCCTGCCCCTTTCAATCTGGATGCTTTTATGCGTGGCACAATCGGTAGTACAATTCCCGGTCTTGGCGCAAAAATTGAACTAAGAGCGGGCTATGCGCGGGGAGCTTTTGGCTTTGGTGGAGAGCAACACGGCGTTTTACGGGTGATGACTACTGACCCGAACGAGCCAATTGACCCCGGCCAAATCGAGGCGCGGGTTAGCTATTTTATCTTATTGGGTGGCTCGTATGTGCGGGCCGAAACTTTGCGAAAAGCCGTCGAAATGAAAGTACGCGGTATTATTTGTGGCAGCATCCGGGAAGAAGAATTAACCAAGTTTCTGGAATATCGCCGCCGTCAGGATTTTTACCGGGTCGGTAGCCACGAATGGCGTTTTCCGGCAGATGTAACCGGGCAGGATAGCCCCCTGACGCTGGTCGTGACCGAGGGTTTCGGGCAACGCCCCATGTCTGCCCCGGTTTTTGAAATGTTGCTGGCTCACGATGGGCAGGGCGTTTCGATTAATGGGACTACCCGCTTGCGGCGCGGCTACAAACGCCCTGAAATTATCGCTCCGTTATCGGGTCAGGCCGAATACGCTCAGGTTAGCAATACTTTGAACCCGGCGGAAATGTTGCCCAAACCCGGCTCAATAGTCCGTCTGACCAATCCAACCTATCTTGGGGCAGTTGGTCGGGTGCGAGGTTTGCCGCCCAGCCGACGGGGAGCAAGCCCCGGCCAGCTCGAACGTTTGGCCGAAGTTGAAATCGCCGGGTCGCGCCTGATACTGCCCTTCGCCGATTTGGAAGTTTTGGGTTAGGGTATTGAATGAAGGGTGCCGGAACGCCTGCTGAGGTATGGGGATGTCCCCTGAATATTAGTAGCCTTTTTTCAAGTTAAAGTAGTGACATTTGGGCGAAAAAGAGTATAATAATTCAAAGTTTCGGGACAATGGGGTCGCAAGATTTGGGGCAATATTGAAAATTCCGTTGCACTAAGGCAATTAGCTGGAAGTATTAGATGAAGCGGTTAACCAGATACGTAAATCGTCCCATTTTTGGAGTGACAGCCGGATTAGCAATTGGGCTGGCCCTTCTTTTTGCATTTGCCAATATTTTCAATTGGCTACCTCCTCAATCGGGCATTTGGTCACTTTTGATACGCATCGGCCTCGGTATCCTGGTCATCGGACTGTGGGTGCTGCTCAATATCCCCCCGCCCAAACTAAACGGCTTTGTAATCGCTTTGGCTCAATTAGTGGAAGAACGCGAGCCGGACGGCGCACTTTATGGCTTGTTTTACAAAGCCCGCCGTAATTTAATGGGGGGGCGTAACACTACTTCCCAAAGTGGCGAAGAAATATCTCAGGAAGAAGACGAGGACGAGCAGGAAGCCAAAGCCGCTTCACTCCGCAGCAGTCTTTTTGTTAAATCTTTCTTGCGAAACCGCCAGGTACAGCCCAATGGAGCCTTACCGCAAGCTCCCAGCTTTCGCTCCTTGCCTTCCGGACCAAATCAAATCATAAACCTTACGGCTAACGCGGCGGATGCCGGGTCTGCCGCTAATCCTGGTTTTGTAGCTCAATCTGACACGGCTTTAGCGGTTAATGGCGAAAGCGAAGGCACCCGATTGGCCGCCCCACCCAAAAAATTTGACCCACCGCCTGCCCTATGGAAAACGGTAGCCGGGCCACGTCTGATAAACGATTATTTGAGTGTAAATTTAGCCAAAAAGTTCAACGACGCTAATATCGAACTCGGTAAGGATGCCACTTTATTTGAAACCGACGGCTTTGTCGCCAGCCGCACTCAGGCTTTGCGCGAAGGCGAATACCCGCACGCCGGAGTAATCATCTGGGGCTGGAATACTTATGGCAAGCAGCGCGAATTTGTGCCAGTCTTTGAAATGCCCGAACCGCTCGAAAACCGGCGGGAGCAGCACAAACTTTTGCAAATTCTTGGCCTGAAAAGCTTTGAACTTGGCCCGCAAACTGTGCGCCATAGCACCGTTTTTGCGGCTTTTGTAAGTGGCTTGACCGCCTACGCTCTGAAAGATTACAAAACGGCTCAAAGTGAATTCAGCTTATCGTTGATTGCCGCCTATATGCTAGGGGCAACCCGCTTGCAGGATGTTGGAATTGACCGCAGTATTGTTTATTTCTTTTTGGGTAATACTCAATATTATCTGAGAGATTACGATACTGCTGTAAACAGTTATCGTGAAGCTCTGGCTTTGGATGCTCATATGTACGAAGCCCGTCATAATTTGGGGATTTGTCTTTATTTGCAAGGCCGTGTCGAAATTTCGATTAAACGTTTGATTGAAGTAATTCAGTCCCGCCCCAATCTGGCGATAGCCCGCTATAATTTGGGTATGGCTTATATCAAAAAGAAGCAATTTGTCGCCGCCCGCCGCGAACTCAACAACGCTATCAGGATAAACGAAGACGAACTTGATAACGTTATCAAGCCCCACAAAATTATCGCCGCTGGCTATCGTGGCATTGGCCTGAGCTATAGCGACGAGCGGTCTTTTATCGAGGCTACCAATTATTTTGAAGATGCGCTGGAAGAAGACCCAACTTTTGCCGAAGTGCATGTGGATTTGGCTATGCTTTATTACCGTCAGGCCGAGCCAGAACTGGTGAAACTGCGGATGGCCGAGCGCGAGGTTCGCAAAGCCGAGCAGGGCCGCGACCAGGGCCGTATTGATGAAGCTCGAAGGGCTTTGGACGTTTATAAAGCGGTAGCTGTTCCGGCTATCAAATTGCTGGATAGTGCTTTGCCAAAATTGCGCGATGCTCTCAAAATCAAGCCGGATTTTGCCGAAGCCCATTATTATTTGGGCCTGATTTATTTGCAGAAAAATAACGAGGACGAAGCCGGTTATTATTTGCTGGAAGCAGTAAACTTCAAGCCGGATTTTGCCGATGCTCACGAAGTTTTGGCTGATATTTATGAAGCACGTGGTCGCAACGATTTGCGGGATAAGCATTTGCGTTTGATGGGTGAGGCCCGCAGCGCAACCGCCGCCACTAACGCCGAAGCCCTGATTCGGGCAGGTATGGCAATGCGCTTGAATAAACAATTGCCTTTAGCTCGCGAAACTCTGGAAAAAGCTTTAAGATTAGAGCCACGCAACGCCAAAGCTCAATACGAATTGGGCGTGGTTTATCTGGAATTGGATGAGCCGGAAAAAGCTTTGGGCTTGTTTCAAAGCGTGTTGCGCTTGCCCGACCCGCCCGACGATGTTTATGATGGAATTGCCAAAATTTACCGTCAGCAGGGTCAGGAGCAGGAAGCTTTTACCGTTATTCAAAACGCGGCCACTCAAAAACCCAAAAGCCCTCAATTGCAATATTATTTGGGTAACGCTTACCGTCGCCAGCAAAATAACGCTCGCGCCATCGAAGCTTATCAGCGCACGATAAATCTTGACCCGAATTATGCCGATGCCCGTTTTAATCTGGGTATGATTTATCTGGCTAAACGCCAGTTGCAGGATGCTGCCTTGCAATTTGAGGTGGTAGTGCAACTTCGCCCGGATGATTTTACTACTTATCGCTATTTGGGCCGGGCTTACGTCGAAATGAAGCGAACTGATGAGGCGATTATTGCTTTGGAAAGGGCAATTCAAATCAAGGATGATGCGCTGGAAGCCCGCCTTGAACTGGGTCAGATTTATCTGCAACGGGCCGAGTCAGGGGCTGCTCAGGAGCAATTCGAGGCTATTCTGAAATACGACTCAAATAACATGCGGGCGCGGGAATTTTTGGGCAAAGCCTTCGCGCAGGGCGGGCAAATTGGAATGGCTATCGAAACTTTCCAGAATATGTTGCTAATCACGCCCGAAAGCCACGCCGCCCATTATAATTTGGGCGTAGCCTTCGCTTCCGAAAATGATTATGTGGCTGCCGCCGAAGAATTTCAGCAGGTTATTCAATTGAAACGGGATGATGCCGACGCTTACTTTAATTTGGGTCTGGCTTACGATAAGCTGGATAAGCCCCACGAAGCGATTGCTTCTTTCCAAAGAGCTATCCAATTCCGGCCCAGTTATGCCGAAGCTTACCGCTATATGGGTCAGGTTTACTTCAAAATCAATGATAACGCCGCTGGCCTCAAGGCTGTCCAGTACGCCGAGCAACTAAAACGAGGGTAAAGCTAGAGTTGTTAGTTGTTAGTTATTAGAGAAGATAGGATTGTCGGTTGTCAGTGAATAAATCCGACTTGCTACTTCCTACTTTTCTTTGTTACTTGTTACTTGTTACTTGTTACTTGTTACTTTCTTCCGACCTCATACTTCCGAATTCCGACTTGTGACCCCTCCTCTGGTACTTTCGAGGTATTTTTGTGCTATTGTATTGTCATATTTTGTTGTAATAATAAGTATAGAATTCTAATTTATCTAAATCAAAAATCACCAGAATTTGCTAGAAAAAGGGCATTATGAAGTTATATATTTTTCGATTTAACTTTAACTTGCAGCGTCCCATGTTACTGTTAGTCACGCTGGCTTTGCTAATCGCGCTTTTGCTGGCGACGGCGGTAGATGAGGTTGCTATCGTACAGGCGGGCGGGGTAGTTGGCAACGGCACGCCCCAAAGTTGCACCGAGGCTACCCTTAATACTGCTCTGGCGGCGGGCGGCACTGTCAGCTTTAATTGTGGTACGCAACCGATAACTATCACATTTACCAGCCGTAAGACTATCGCGGCCAATACTACTATTGATGGCGGCGGGCTTATTACGCTGGATGGCGGGAGCAAAACTGCTCTTTTTTCGGTGCAGTATTTAATCTCTTTTAGCGTCAAAAACATTACGCTTGCCAACGCTCGTACCACCGATAAAGGTGCAGCTATCCAGAACAATCAAGGCCCGTTAAGTGTTACCAATAGCAAATTTATTAACAATGTTTCGACTACCGACGCGGAAACTTATTCGGGAGCGATTTTCGCGATTGGCAACACTTTAACCATTGCCAACAGCAGCTTTAGCGGGAATAAGGGCGGCGACGGTGGGGCAATCAAGAATTTGCAAAATAATTTGATTATCACCAATAGCATTTTTACCAATAATTCCTCAACCTATTGGGGTGGGGCGATTTCGGTAGATGGAGCGAACAACGGCACAGGCGCAATCAGTATTACAGGTAGCACTTTTAGCGGCAATACTGCTTACGGTTTTGGCGGGGCGATTTTTAATAACCTTTACCAGAATGATACCTTTAACATAGACAAAAGTATTTTTACCAGCAATATTGTTTCGGCCCGCAACGGTGGCGGGCAAGGTGGTGCAATCTTTCACATTCGGACTGACCCGGCCTCGCCCAATCCAGCCAATACGCCCGTTGCCAATCTTACTATTATAGATAGCACTTTTTCGGGTAATAGTTCCAGCAGTCAGGGTGGGGCTTTGTGGGCTGGCAAAAATCAGGAAAGAATTTCGGCCAGTATCAAAAACAGCACTTTTTCGGGTAACTCAACGGCGGTAATGGGGGGCGGTATCTGGATTGCCACGGGCGGCCAGACCAATATTATTAACACCACTATTGCTAATAACAAAGCTTTCAGTTTGAACAATGGCGCACCCTTCGGCTTTGGTGGCGGGCTGGCGGTAGACGGCAGCACGCCCTACACGCTGAACAATATTACAATGGCCGGGAATTCTGCCGGATTTCAGGGGGGCGGTATCTGGATTGCTGCCGCTACTGCCACTAACGTTACTCTCCAGAATTCAATAATTGCCAACAACAAAGCCGATAACGCTGGCAATAACTGGAACGTCAAGAAGAATTGCAATTTGACCATGAACAACGGTGGCAACAATTTGCAATATCAGGCGGGTAACACCGATGCCCCTGATTGCGCTTCCAGCATCAGTACCGCCGACCCCAAGCTTGACCCGTTGGCTTACAATCGTGGCCCGACCCAAACAATGGCTCTTTTGCCGGGTAGTGCCGCCCTTAACGCCGGAAACAATGCCACTTGTGCCGCTACCGACCAGCGCGGTGTCTCCCGACCACAGGGCGGGAATTGCGATATTGGAGCGTTTGAAGTCGCTACCACCAATTTCCTGACTATTTCCAGCAACGTTAGCGATAACGGACAGGGCAACCCCGGCACGCTTTCCGACATGATTAATCAGGCAGCGGGCAATCCGGCTATTCAATTTATTTACATCAACGTAGCCAGCCTGACTATAACCGGGCCACTCCCGACTATTCCCTTTGGCCTGACTATCGCCGGGCTATCCTGCGCCAATCCCGCTGTTTTGAACGGCTTATCTTCGCCTGCGAATACCATCGGGCTAAGACTGGCGGGCGGCGTAACCCTCAAAAATCTGACCCTGCAAAAGTTTCCCGGCTCAGAGTTAAAAGCCGGAAACAACGGCAACCAGCTAATTTGCGTCAAAACGAAGTCGTGATTGCTTTTCAAAAACTCGTAAATTTCCCCTGTTAGGTTTCCAACGTAGCGGTGTAATTATATTTAGAGAAGGCTAATAGCAAAGACAGGATTAGCGTATTAGTATTTGTGGCTGACGATTACGATGGGATTAAGTGGGGTTTGGTAATCGTAATCGTCAGGTGCCAATCGTCAATCAAAACAGGGAGATTTATGTTTAAAGCATCTAATAAAATCAGGCTGGCAGTTGCCGGATTGCTTCTGGCCTTGACCGCCTTTGCCATCGGCATTACAATGAGCGTGGCCTTTAGCGCGAACGCCAGCGCACCAACTAGCACCGCTTCTAAAGTTGAAGCTAATACTACCGGCCTGGATAATTGGGCAGGCGCACCTGCTCAGAATTTGGACATGCCGCCTTCACCGTCAGATATGGAAGATATGGCGGATATGATGGGCGACCCGGCCAATTTTATGCTCGATTTTGCCGCTATGCCAGAACAGTTCTTTAGTCAGACAGTAACCGGCACGCGGAGTATGGGCAATTCACCAACGGTAGCTGGAACGGTCAGCAAGCTGGATGGTGACAAGATTCTACTTAACAAAGACCGGGTAACGGTCAACACTAACGCCCAAACCGTTTATGGTGATGCTAATGGTACGCTGAACAAGGGCGATATTAAGGTTAATGACCGCCTTATTGCGCTCGGTAAGAACGAAAACAGTGCTTACACCGCTCGTTGGGTTTTGCGCTTGCCGGCTTTGCCCGACATAAAGCGTGGTACGGTTAGCAGCGTAACGGCTGGTTCGAACCAGTTCAAGCTCAAGGTTGGTACTGACGAGTTTACCGTAACTACCACCGCTAACACCGAAATTAGCAAGAACGGCAACAAAGCCGCTTTGACCGATTTGGCCGCCAATGACAATGCAATTGTATCAGGCAAGCTGGATAGTGCCGCCAAAACTATAGAAGCCCAGCGTGTAGTCGTCGGCCATCCGCAAAAGCCACAGATGCCCAAGATGGGCGCGGGCAATCGTGGTACGGTCAAGAGCGTGGACGCAGCTAACAATACTCTGGTTATCACTGCCAAAGTTAATAACGCCGACACCGATGTAACCGTCAAGGTTGATAGCGCCACCAAATTTGCCGGGAACAATCTCAAAAGCCTGAGCGACCTTAAGGCTGGAGAAAACGTTGTTATCGTTGGGGACAAGCAAAGCGATAACAGCATCAAGGCGACTGCTATAGCTCGTATGCCCAACGGCAACGGCGGGCCGCGTGGCAATGGCTTTGGTGGGCCGGGCAACGGTGGTTTTGGGCCGGGACGTGGCAACCAGCAACAGCCGCCTACTTCGGACAACTCTAACTAGGTACGATTGGGGTCGGGGAAAGAGTTGTTAGTTATTAGTTGTTAGTTGTTAGAAGAATTGCTAATAAGAATAACTAGAAACTAATACCCGACCACTTTTGAGGCATGGTGACGGAAAAGCTTAGTTCGGAACAAGAGGCGGATAGTGCAAGCTGGGAGCGCGGGGGGCAATTGACCCAATCCGCTTTATCCCAGCTTTACGACGCTTACTTTCCCCGCCTCTACAACTATCTTTCCTACAAAATAGCTAATCAGATTGAAGCCGAAGATTTGACCGCACAGGTTTTTGAAAAAGTTATCACCAAATATTCCAGTTTTGACCCAAAACGCGGTACTTTTGAAAGCTGGATTTTCACTATTGCCCGTAACGCCCTCACCAATTATCGTCGCAACCAGCAACGTCACCCGGAAAGCGAGTTGGGCGAGTGGCTGGAAGATAATAATACTGTCCCGCCCGACCAGTTTTTCTTGCAGCAAGAGGAATTACGCCGTTTGCAAGTTTATCTGGCCCAACTAAACGAGCGTGACCGGGAATTAATCGCTTTGCGCTATGGGGCAGATTTGAGCCAGCGTAGAATCGGCGAGGTTTTGGGAATAAAAGAAGCAAACGTAGCGGTTGCGCTGGGGCGGGCCGTCCGTCGTTTGCGCCAAATGTTCGAGCGAGACGAGCAATCGGGCAAGCACAAATTAAAGTAAAAATTATGGCACTCAAGGATTTTTTGGCCCGTTTGGGGCGGCCAAAAACAATTAAAGATGAAGCGACAGAACAGGAACGGGATGTGCGTTTTGCCGCCCGACTGGAAAAAACGCCCGCTTTCAAGGCCCGGCCTGAATTTCAGGCTGATTTGCGTTCCCGCCTTCAAGTTCAGCTTGCCGAGCAGAACGCGCCCGCCTCTGTCCCACGCCAATTTGGACAAAGAATTTTCTTTCGGCTGGCTTCTGCCGGAATAGGATTAGTGGCTGTTCTGATTTTCGGGCTGGCTTTGCTTGACATTCCGATTAATAAAGTTGCTACCCCGACTTCTTTTGCTCTTGCGCCCAGCGTTATTCCGGCCCAAACCGACGAAAGTTTAAGCTATATTTACGATTCGCCTTCTAGCAGTTATGTAAACTTACAGGATGCCAGCAATACGCTTGGCTTTACGCCCCTTCTGCCCGCCGCTTTGCCCCCTGAATATAAACTGGAAAATATCGCGCTGGCTTATGGCGAAAATCTCACTCCCAACCGTCCCAAGTCTAATGTTGGGCCGTTGACACCGGGCGGAGATACCACAAAGCCCTATGGTTTCCAGTTTCAATTGAGTTCAGAAAATAAAGAAGCAATCCAGGTTTACCAGTTGGCTGCCCCTTTTGGTGCCTTTAGTGGCCCGCGCTTTAACGTTAGCGGGGCGCAAAAATATAACCCGCAAACTATTCGGGGTTTGCCCGGTTACTTGATTCAAGGGGGAAATTGGCGCATGAACTTTGTGCCACCTCCTCCGCCCAATCGAGCGCAACCACCCTTTACACCGCCGTCCCGTCTACCTCAATCCCCGCCAGCTAACGGTAATCAACCCGGTGGCCCGCCCTTTGGCGGCAAGCGACCTCCTATGATGCCGCCTTCGGATATGGGGATGCGGGCGCGGATAGCTTTCGGGCAAATGCTGGAAAACAACAATTCAGGTCGTTTCCGTCCCTATATAGATTTTCAGCCTCGCGCCGACGGAAAATCGGCCCGTTCGCTGGTCTGGCAAAAAGATAATCTGCTGATTGTGCTGGTCGGTAGCGATGTTTTCCCCGAACCCGAACTCAAACGCCTCGCTGAAAGCTTTAAGTAACAGGTCGGAATTAGGAAGTATAAAGTCGGAAACAAATTCTACTCTCTAACAAAAAAGCTATATTCTTTGTAGCTATTCAGGTGTAGGAGGGATTTCCAATCCCGACCAAAACGGGTTTAGGTAAATCGGGATTAGAAATCCCTCCTACATAAAGACTGGCTGAATAGTTACTATTCTTCAACTATACTTTTCTGATTCCGACTTCCAACTTCCGACTTCCGACTTCCGATTTTTTATTTCGTGCTTCCGACCTGTTATAATGTTTGCATGAGATTTGATATATTGACGCTTTTTCCTGAAATGTTTGCCGGGCCATTCGGGGAAAGTATTTTGGGCCGGGCGGTAGCGCAGAATTTGCTGGAGATTCGGCTGCACAATATTCGGGAATGGGGTTTGGGTCGGCATCGGCAGGTGGACGATTACCCCTATGGTGGCGGAGCGGGGATGGTTTTCCGGCCTGAGCCGATGTTTACCGCGCTCGAAGCTGCTCTGGAATTGCCGCCGATTTCCGCCGAAACGCCACTACAAATTGATTTCCCGATTATTTTGCTTTCACCACAGGGCGAAGTTTTTAACCAGAAAATCGCCCGCGAATTGGCAACCTATCCTCGTTTGGCCCTGATTTGCGGTCATTATGAAGGCTTTGATGACCGTATCACCCAGCACGCCGTCAACCGCGAAATTAGTATTGGCGATTACGTTTTGACTGGCGGAGAACTGGCGGCAATGGTGATTGTAGATGCTGTCGCCCGGCTTGTGCCAGAAGTGCTGGCCGAAGATTCGCCCCATGAGGAATCGCACTCGCGCCCCTTGCTGGAATACCCGCAATATACCCGCCCTGCCGAGTTTCGGGGCTGGCGCGTGCCGGATATTTTGCTTTCCGGCCATCATGCCAAAGTAACCGAATGGCAGTTCAAGGAAAGTTTGCGCCGTACCCTGCAACGCCGCCCCGACTTGCTGGCCCAAATCGAGCCAGAATTGGACAAAAAAGAAAGAAAGCTGCTGGACGAAGTGCGCCGCGAAGAAACGCCAGAGTCATAGAGTTTCACGGCACCCACTAAAACCGGGCGGGGAAAACAATTATAGGCCCGTTACGCCGTCAATCGCCTCTCGTAGAATATCGGCGTGTCCGTTGTGGCGGGCGGTTTCTTCTATCATATGAATTATGACCCAGCGCAACGAAAATTGTTCAAAACCGGGGTTTTTGGCCCACGTTTTCATTGCCGCCGTTTCGTTGCCCGCTTCTTTTAGCGTATCGGCCACTATTTGCCGGGATTTGACGGTTTCTTCCTTGTAAAGTTGCCGGATTTGGGCGGTGGTTTCGTCCGGCTCGACGCGCCAATCAGCGTCCGGGTCGGCTTCCGACCAGGGGAAAAAGACCTCTCGCCCGCCAAACACGGCTTGAAACCACCAGCGTTCGACATAGGCCAGATGCTTGACCAATCCAAGCAAAGTAATACCCGGCTCGGCTTTTAGCTCTGGCGCAGTTACTGCCTTAAATTCGGTCATTGGCCCACGCCGTAAATCGCTGTCGCTTAATCCTGCCATCTTTTGTAACAGGGTCGCCCGGTGGTAATCCAGAAACGCGCCCAGCATTACTATTTCTGAGGCATTGGTTGGCGGCTTTTCTCGTATAATATTGTCCATCGCTGAAATTTCTCCTTTTCGCTTGCTCTAATCTTAATCTATCGTTACTACCCGCGCAACCAACAATTTCTTACAATAGCTTTTCACCGTAGAGGGACAAGTCGGAAATCTGAAGTATAAAGTCTGAAGCTTCAACAGAGAGGATTTGAAGGAAAATCTAGTATAATAAGGGCGTAAAGGCGCGAAGGAATTGCTATCAGGGTGGCACGTTTGGGATAAATCTGGGATAAGTTGGGAAATAATATCCCAATTTATCCCAAGATAAACCAAATCTGGGATAAGCTGGGATAAGTTGGGATAAACGCTTTAAAAATTGGGATAAACTGAGATAAATGGAAGAAATATATTCGGTAAGTGAAGCGTTGGAATATTTGAAAACGCTGCTCGATAATGACGATGTGTTAAACGATGTGTGGTTGCGGGGCGAAGTATCGGGCCTGAAACGCTACGGGTCGAGCGGCCATTATTATTTCCGGCTCAAGGACGAAGGGGCGGTGGTGGATTGCGCTCTTTTCCGCAATACCGCTTTGCGCCAGACCCATTTGCCCCGCGATGGCGCGTCATTTTTGTTGCGCGGCTATTTTTCGATTTATCCTGACCGGGGGCAGCTTCAGTTTTATGTCAGCGAGGTGCAGCCGGATGGTGTGGGGCGGCTGGCTCTTGAATTTGAAGCCCTCAAACGCCGTCTGGAGGCCGAAGGGCTGTTCGCGCTGGAACGCAAGCGACCTTTGCCCGAACGCCCCAAAACTATCGGAGTAGTCACTTCAGCTAATGCCGCCGCCTTTCAGGATATTTTAAACGTGCTTAACCGCCGCTACCCGTTGGCGCAGGTAATTTTATCGCCAACGCTGGTACAGGGCGAAAGCGCACCGCCCCAAATCGTAAACGCCATTCAGGTGTTAAACCGTTTGCCCGAAATTGAGGTAATAATTCTGGCGCGGGGGGGCGGCTCTGCCGAAGAATTGTGGTGCTTTAACGATGAACGGGTGGCGCGGGCCGTTTTCGCCAGCCGCATCCCGATTATTACCGGGGTTGGGCATGAAATAGATTTTACTATTGTGGATTTCGTGGCCGATGTTCGCGCCCCTACCCCAAGTGCTGCCGCCGAGCTGGTTACACCCGACATTGAAGAATTGCGCCTGTCCGTCGTAAGTTTGCAGGATAGTTTATATGCGTTGATGCAAAATTTGCTGGACGAAAAACGGGCCGATTTGGAGGACGAAAAGCGGCATTTGAAAATAGCTTCTCCGGCAGGGCGCGTCCCCCAATTCCGGCTACGACTGGACGAATTATCAGCCCGGACTACCCGCAGCCTCGAATACCGCCTCCGCCTGCAAAAAGCCGAGGTCAACGCCCTGTCTAGTCGCTTAAAAGTGCTAGACCCGCGCCAGATACTCGAACGTGGTTACGCCCTTGTTACCACTAGCGACGGTCAGGTTATTACCAGCCCAACCCAAATCCAGCCCAACCAATCCCTGAACATTCGCGTCAGCGACGGAAGCTTTAAGGTTAAGTCGGAAGTATGAAGTAGAAAGTCGGAATCAGAAACAATTAGGGAGTATGAAGTAGAAAGTCGGAATCAGGAATTAAGAGCCTGTCTAAACAAGTTGGTATTTTGTAGGACATTGCTCCACCAATGGATGTTCGATCAAAATCTATTGACGGAGCAATATCTTACTGTGATGGCCCTTTAATTCCGAATTTCTACTTCCTACTTTCCCAAGAGGTTGTTCATCAAGTTCCAGTTGTCTGTCCACATCAGGTTAAGGTCGAGTGCGCCCCAGCTATAGAAATAAATGGCAAGCAGTACCGGGATAGTGGCCCATTTTGCCAGCTTGCTGGAAAGCAAAGCGGCATAGGGAATGATTATCAGCAAGGGGAAGGCCGGGAGCGAATAGCGCAAAATATCGTTATGCAGCAAAAACCCGGTGTAGAGCATCGTCGCCAGCCCAATCCAGAACAAATCACGCCGAGCCTGTTTCCAGAGCAGGACAAGCCCGCCCGCTTCCAGCAAATAATAATAGAAAAAGCCGGGGCTAACGTCCTGCCCGGCCATTAGCGCGGGGAAGGGATAAGGTTTGACGTGTTTTACTTCTTCGGGAATATTAAAGTAGGCGAAGAAATCACCGTACCGCCAGGCGTAAATCGAGAATACAATGAGCAAGGTCAGGGGAATAGTCGAAACTTTCAGAGCCGCGCCCCATTTGAAATAGTTCAAATCAAATTTATTTTCTTTCCACATCCGGCTCAAAGCTTCCCAGCCCAGAAACGCCAGATACCCGGCCCATAGGAAAATAGTGGGCGGACGCACCAAAAGAGCCAGCATCCCGCTAAATCCGGCCAGCCAGTAGCGTTCCTTCTTGAAAAGGTAAATTGAAAGCAACTGGAAAAGCATCATCAAAGGTTCGCTGCCACCCACGCTATGATAAATCAGCCAGCGCAGGGGAAGTACCAGCGAAATCGCGGCCAGCCAGAACGGGCGCGAACTATAGTTAAAGTCGCGCAAAAGCCGCCAGAGAACAAAAGCGAACAGGGTCGAAGCCAGAAAATTGATTAACGGGCCAGCCGCTTTCCAGCCAACCAGATACCAGAACAGGCGCAAAGCCAGAGGATAGCCGGGAAAGTGGGCAGTCGGGTAATTTACGCTATGCTGCCCGAAATCGTCAATTCTCAGGAGCGCATCGTTTTTGTCGTAAAAATTATGGGCAATTAGAAGATATTCCGGCCCATCCCAATAGCGTACAATCGGGTCAAGCGAACCGTCCTCTAGCTGGATTTTGGCGTAAAACGCGCCTGTCGCCGCCAGATTTACTACAAAAAGGCCAAGAAGGGCGGCAATCCCCGGATGTGCTATCGCAAGGGGGGCAACTTTACCACGCCACCACGACCATAAACTTGGTGCGCCGGGTTTGCCAAAGGCCGGGCCATCCAGCGCAACCCAGCCAAAGAAAAGAGCTAACCAGGCGGCACAGGCGACTTTTAGCCAGAAAGTTTGCAAATTGGCAAAGCCGTTATAGCCCACCCGCGCCAGCAGGACAAACCAGAGCAGCATCAAGCCCGCGAGACCCGCCGAAAGCAGCACCACCCCATAATTCGCCAGTTTTGCAAGATTTTGCTCTTTTTTGAGGTTGGCAAAAATAGTTAGCCCAGTAATGGCTAGAGCCAGCAAGGGCAAAAGCCAGAGCAGCGCGGCCCGGCTTGGTCTCTCGACGGGCGACCAAACTTCGCTGGCATCAATCGAAACTGACTGTAGCATATTACCAAGCTTGCGCTTGTCACCGGGCGGAGTCCAGCCGGGCGCGGTATTGAGCCGCAAATCTAGCTGGTACTTGTCGGTATAAGGCGGCGTGATTTTGAGGGTGTAATCCTGAAATTCGTTGGTCGGGGTAATTGTGGTTATCGAAACATCGTTAATAATAACTTCGGTGGTTTGGGAAGGCCCACCCGCGACGCTGGCGTTACGTAAGCGCAAGACAAGCGTAAGAGGTTGTTTTTGGGAATAAACCGGGTAGATAAAGCGGGCTTGCGGGGTGAGCCAGCGAAAGCTTTGCCCGCCTGCGTCTTTTTCTACCGGGTAAACCCCATAGTCAATTTTGTCCTTAACTGCGCCGACTACGGTTTCGGCATTATAATCAAATCTGGTAATGGGTTTGTTAAAAAGTAGGCCAAGCATCGCACCCAGAGCCAGCCCAATCGCAATTGTCCAGGCCCAAAATTTCTCACTCGCTATAAAATCAAAGCGGCGCACTGACCGCTCCTCTAGCAACATTCAAAAATCCTTAATTCTTTATCAATCAAGGGCTGCACCAACCCCTTTTGAGCTACAAAACATAAAAAAAGAGCAATCCCTCAAGATTGCTCCATTTTACACCATGCTAAAAATTTACGCCAACGCTTGCTCTAAATCAGCCAGCAAATCGTTTACATTTTCGATACCTACCGAAAGCCGTACCAGAGCCGGACTCATCTCAATCGGACTTCCGGCAAGGCTGGCATGGGTCATTGCGCCGGGATGCTCGATTAGGGACTCGACCCCGCCCAAACTTTCAGCCAGGGTAAAGATTTTGGTACGCTTGACCATATCAAGAGCCGTATCGTAGCCACCTTTGGCGATAAACGAAAGCATTCCGCCAAAACCGTCCATCTGGCGTTTAGCGATTTCGTGTTGCGGATGGTCGGGCAAGCCGGGATACATTACCCGTTCCACTTTGGGATGTTCCTGCAAGAATTTGGCGATGGCTAAAGCGTTTTCGCTATGCGCCCGCATCCGAACTGGCAAAGTTTTGATACCGCGCAAAACCAGCCAGCAATCGAACGGGCCGGGAGTTGCCCCGGTTGCGTTTTGGTGAAAAGCAATGCTATCCCGCAAAGTTTGGTCTTTGGTGACGAGCAAGCCGTTTACCACATCGCTATGTCCGCCCAAATATTTGGTAGCACTGTGAATAACTACGTCTGCCCCATGTTCGAGCGGGCGTTGCAAATAGGGCGAGGCAAAAGTATTGTCAACTATTAGTTTCGCCCCGATGCTATGGGCCATATCCGCCGTTTCCTGAATATCGATTACCTTGAGCCAGGGATTAGTCGGCGTTTCCAGCCAAACGAATTTGGTTTGCCTGGTCAGTTTACTGGCGGCCTTCTCCAAATCGCTTAAATCAACCAAATCGTATTCGATACCGTAATTGGTCAAGATTTTGGAAAATAGCCGGAACGTCCCGCCATAAACATCATCACTCAGCAGCACCCGGTCTCCCGGTTTGCCCATATACATAAAAGTGTTAATTGCGGCCATACCGGTAGCAAAAGCCAGCCCGTAGGTGTCCGCTCCACCCTCTAACGAGGCAATACATTCTTCGAGGGCGGTGCGGGTCGGGTTATGCGTTCGCGAATACTCGTAACCCTTGTGCTTGCCGACTTCTTCCTGAGCATAGGTCGAAGTCTGGTAAATCGGGACGGTGACAGCCCCGGTAGTCGGGTCGGGAGCTTGTCCGGCATGAATCGCCCTTGTCTCGAACCCGGCCTTATTGTAATCACCCTTCATTCAGTTTTTCCTTCCGTTTTCTTCTTACGTTTTCTTGACGACGTTTTTTCAGGTTGGTTTTGGGCTTCCAGCAAAGCTTTAAGCTGGGCTTCCAGTTGGTCGGCGCGTTGCTTTTCGGCTTCGGCCCGTTGGCTTTGGGCCTCCGCCCGTTG
>JBBQGP010000071.1:0-24615 GCA_038323095.1 Chloroflexia bacterium
TTCAGACCGATACGGACGGCGATTGCCGTCCCTTTTTGTATTGCTGGTAATTATTTGCCTTGCGCTGGTCTTAATTGGAGCAACCGATAACCTTGCACTCGGCCTGATTTTATTTGTAATTGCCAATTATGCCTATCAATCCACTCAGGTTTTCTTTAACGCCTTGCTGTTTTATCTTTCAACCCCCGAAACTCGTGGGAAAGTGGGCGGCATCGGGCAAGCGGTGGGCTATTTGGGGGCCTTGGGGGGGCTGTTTTTGGTTGCGCCCTTTGTTCAAAAAGCTTCGGACGGTAAAGTGCTACATGTAACGGCCTTTATCCCAACTGCAATTCTGGTATTTGTCTTTGCTTTACCAATCTTCTTTTTTGTGCGCGAACCAAAAGTAAAGCCCCAGGACAAGAAAAGCGTTGGACAACTTGTCAACGAATCTTTCACCCAGACGATACGTTCACTCCGACGAGCCAGCAAATTGCCCAACCTTTTCCGGTTTTTGCTGGCTCGTTTGTTTTACGCCGATGCCGCCAATACTACCGTCGCGTTTATGGCGGTTTACGCTACCAAAGCGATTGGTATGAGTGATGACGAAGTAACGATTGTGCTGGCTTTGGGTATACTTTTCTCAGTGGTTGGGGCCTTCGGCTTTGGCTTTCTGGCAGATAGAATTGGGCCTAAGAAAACTTTGTATGTAGTGTTGGCTGGCTGGCTGGTAGTGTTAATTGCTGCGATTGCCACTCACGAAAAAGCCTTCTTTTATCCAATCGCCGCTCTGGTCGGCATTTCGCTGGGTGGTTTGCGTACCACTGACCGCACTTATCTGATTACGGTTGCTCCTCCGGCCATGCTTGGTGAAGCTTTCGGGCTTTACGGTTTAATTGGCGAGTTTTCTTCGATTATTGGCCCGATTTTGTGGGGCGTAGTAACTTACGCCATGAGCGAGGAACGCACCAGCTTTGCGCCCGACGTAAAATACCGGGTAGCAGTGGGTACGCTGGTAATCTTACTCTTGATTGGCTGGCTGATTTTGCGAAAAGCCCACGACAGACGCGGCACAAACGAAGAAATGGCAGTTTTAGATTAATTGTCTGTTTACAGCTTATTAACAAAATATTAAAATGTTCTTAATCGCCTTGGCTTAAAATACTTTGGCGAGTGTACTGCTGATTTCGGAATAGTCCTAAAACAATAATTGCTTCGTCTCGCATATAATTGCTCCAAAGTTGAATAAAAATTTAAATAGTCAGGTTTGGGAAACAAAACATGGCAACAGTACAAATTGACCCGGCCATTCGGCCCGCTATTAGTGCGAGTGATGAAAGGGAGCGACAGCGTCGGCAACGACAAAAAATGTTACGAAGTTCGCTTCGAGCTTATCTTTTTGTTGCGCCCGCTTTAATTATTTTGTTCTCCTTTCATTTTGTGCCGATTTTTTATGCTTTTTTCCTGAGCTTGTACAAACGCATCTCGGCAGTGCGTGGGATTGTACCGCCCGCCGAAAACTTTGCTGGATTTGATAATTACGCTCGCCTTATAACCGATTCTAATTGGTGGCGCAGCTTCTTTAACACAATGGGTTATGCCATCGGGGTAGTCTTTTTTGGAATTGCTGCCTCGCTAGGGGTTGCTTTACTATTAAACCGGGCAACTAAAGGCAAGAATTTCTATCGCACCGCCTTTTTTATGCCAAACGTAACTTCACTTATAGCGGCGGGGGCAATCTGGAAACTGATTTTTGCGACTTATAGTGGCAATGCCCTGACCAAGCCCGACCCGAATAAACCCGGCGGCCTTCTGAATTGGGTCTTTAGCGGTTTTGGCCTACCGATGCAACGCTGGCTGGTAGATGACCGGGGCATTTTCACGGTTATTTTTAATAACGGTGAGCGGGTAGATTTGTTTTCGGCCTTGTGGCGAATTGCCGTCGTCGCTTTGTTAATCGCTGGAGTAATCTGGATAAGCCGGAATTATATGAGTGGCTGGGCTGGCTGGGTTAGTGGCCTGATTCTAACCGTTGCGGTAATTCTGGGCTGGAGCGCGTTTGTCGAATTGGCCCATGCTTTTACCTGGAAAGAAGCTTTCGGCGGGCCAAGTCTGGCGATGTTTTGTATTATCGTAATCGCCATTTGGCACAGTCTTGGATTTAATATTATTATTTTGCTGGCTGGATTAACCAATATTTCCAAAGATTTGTACGAAGCGGCTTCGATAGATGGGGCGCGGGGTTGGTCAATGTTCTCACGGATAACTGTACCACTTTTGTCGCCAACCCTGTTCTTCCTGCTAATAGTTTCGACGATTAGCGCGTTTCAATCCTTTACGGTGGTGTATGCGGTTTATGGCCCTGGCCCAATCAAAAGTACCGAAGTGCTATCGCTGTTTTATTATATTACCGCTTTCCGGCTCGGTTCGGGACAGGATGCCGCCGGGTTTGGCTATGCTTCCACCATTGTAATCTTTATGCTGGTAATTATTATGAGCCTGAGTTTTGTGCAGCAGCGCGTGGTCGGAAAGAGAGTAAATTATGATTAGTACCGAAAAGCTACCAAGCAAAACCTTGAATCGGCCCAAATCTGCCCGACCCGATTTGAAATGGCTAAAAGATTTGCCACTGCATTTGCTGCTGGTACTTATTTTACTCTTGATACTGCTGCCTTTTTTCTGGATGATTGGTACTTCGCTCAAGCCGGACAGGGATGCTACGCCCGCCGCCCTGAACAATGTAACCGACCATAGCGTCGGTACATTTTTGGGTATTTTTGTGCCAAAAGAACTTCACTTTGAAAACTACGCTAATGCCTGGACGGGTCGTTATAACGCTGGGGTCAAAGAAGTTAGCTTTCTGGATGCGCCCTTTACCCAGTATTTCCGTAATTCAATTATAGTCGGTGTGATAGAAACGCTGGGAGTAGTGGCAACTTCGACGCTGGCAGCTTATGCTTTTGCTCGAATGCAGTTTTGGGGCAAAAATTTGATGTTTGCCTTTATTCTGGCGACGCTGGCTATTCCGCACGAAGCTAATTATTTGCCCGATATTGTAATCGTCAGTAGTTTGGGCCTGAGCGGAACAATTATTGCCTTATTCCTGCCCTGGATGGCCTCGGCCTTTTACATTTTCCTGATACGCCAATTTTTTATGAGTTTGCCGCAGGAACTTTACGAGGCGGGCGAACTGGACGGATTAACCGATTTTGGCTATTTGTGGCGGATTGCTATTCCGCTTTCAATGCCCGCCATTTTAACAGTAGCTTTGTTTGCCTTTTTGGGCAACTGGAATTCCTTACTCTGGCCGCTTATCGCCGCGCCAAATGTGCCGGTGGTACAAGTCGGTCTCAGTCAATTCGTGGCGAATGGCGACACTCAGCAACAATGGGATTTGCTGATGGCTGCCTCAACCATTGTGATATTGCCAATTGTGGTGCTTTATTTCGTAGTGCAACGTCGCTTTATCGAAGGCATCGCCCGCACTGGCATCAAGTAGTTTTAAGTTTTGAATTTTGAGTTAAGCAAAGCTAAGTCAGCTCTTAGAACTTAAAATTCAAAAATTGTTTACTTTACGAGGAGAGAAAATGAAGAAGAAATTATCGGCGGTGCTGGCCTCCCTGATTGTGCTGGCAACCATGCTGGCGGCTTGTGGCGACCCGACGGCCACTACTATTCCCGCGACTACCGCTCCAGCGACGACGGCTGCCGCAGCTGCAACCACGGCCAAAGCCGCTACTACTGCGGCTGCGACCACTGCCGCAGCAACGACGGCTGCCGCGACCACTGCCGCAGCAACGACGGCTGCCGCAGCGACTACTGCGCCAGCAGGTGCTACGACAACATCAGCCGGAGCAGCGACTACGGCGGCGGCGACTGGTGGTAACGGTGTAACCCTGGATGTTAGCGGCACACAAGTAACCGTAAAGCCGGGCGGCGGCCAAAGCTTTGAGCCAAAATCGCCGGTTACTATCAAGTTTTGGCACAGCCAGAGCAAGGACAATGGTAAAGCCTTAACCCAGCTAATTGGCGATTTTACCGCCAAGCATCCTAATATCAAAGTTGAAATTGACAACGGTAACGATACCTATACTTATGACACAATTAATGACAAAATTACCCAGGGTGCAACTACCGGGCAGCTTCCCAACGTCGCTACCGGCTACGAAAACTGGGTTCCGGCTTTCGTAGATGCCAAAATTTCGCTTCCGCTAAACCAGTTTATTAGCGGTCAATACGGTTTGAGCCAGGCTCAGTTGCAGGATTATTACCCGCAAATGCTGGCGCGTGGTGTCTTCCCCCAATATGGCAACGAGACCTATTTGTGGGTTTTCGCCAACAGTGCGCCGGTGATGTACTACAATAAAGATTTGCTGGACAAGTATAGCCTGAAAGTGCCGGAAACCTGGGACGATTTTGTGGCTACCAGCAAAAGCGTTTATGACAAAAGCAACAAAGAAGTTTCTGGCTTTGTCTTCAAGATTGCTAACCCGGCTTCCGAGTTGTGGGCTGCGCCTATTTTTGCGCGGGGTGGTCAATTCTACGATTACCAGGCCAAAAAATTTACCACTACCGACAAGGCTTCGCAGGACCAGCTTAACATGATTTACGATGGGGTCAAAAATGGCTACTTTATTACCAGCGACCCGAACGTAAACAATCAAGACCAGCAGTTGTTCGAGCAGCAGAAGGCTTTGTTCTACATCAGCAGCACTTCTTCCCGCTCGTTCATTGCTTCCGACCTTGCCAAAGGCGCGAACGGCGCAACCAAGTTCAATTTTAACGGTACAATTATTCCTCACGCTACCAATGTCAAGCCGGTAACGACCATTTATGGTGGTGGTGTGCTGGGCTTCAAGGGCAAGAGCCAGGACGAAGACCTGGCTACCTGGGAATTTATGAAGTTTTTGGGTTCGGCAGACTTCCAGGGCAAATGGGCTACCTTTAGTGGCTACGTTCCGGCCACCAAGAGTGCATTAGAAAGCCCGGACTACAAAGCCTTTTTGGACAAAGCTCCTGAAAACAAAATCCCGTTAGTAGTATTGCAGTATGCTACCGCTTTTGAGCCGAAAATCGGCCAATGGCAGGCGGGCCGCAAAATTGTAGGTGATGCCTTGTTCGGTGTTTTCCAAACTCCCAATGCTGACATACCCTCAGTCTTAAAGAAAATGGAAGATGACCTAAACAAGCTCGTAAAATAGCAAGAATAAAAGAGGGTGATGCAGCTTTTCCGGCTGTATCACCCTCTTTTTGCTTTAGCCCCAAATGGGATTAAAGCTAGGTAGAATTAGTGGGGAATGTGGGAGTCGAACCCACACGCCTTTCGGCACATGATCCTAAGTCATGCTCGTCTGCCAGTTCCGACAATTCCCCTTATTATTTGTGTTTGCAAACAGTCAATCGGCTAACGCCGGAAAGTTGTTTGCGCGTTACTCTCTTATATTATCACAAACTCTCTAATTTTGCCAACTGCTTTGCGCGGCGGGATATGGCAGAGATTTTGATAGCCCGTATTCGACTTGTAAAACCCGTCGTTAGCACCGTTGCAGGAAGGATTTCCAATCCCGACAAAACGGATTTGGGTAAAAATCGGGATTGGAAATCCCTCCTACACAAAAATAAAGCGTTTTACTTATAGTAACCGTGTTAAGCCCGGTCTTCAATTAAATCAAGGGCGGTCAGAGCTGCGTTAAAAATGCTATCAGCATCTATCCCGAAATACTGGTAAAGGTCGGCCCGGTTGCCCGATTGCCCGAAATCGTCTACACCCAGCGAAATAACCGGCGAACCAAAAATACCGCCCAACCAGGCCAGCGCGTGCGATGCCCCATCGTGTACCGTAACAATCGGGGCATGATGCTCGGTGGGCGGGAAAAGGGCGTTAAGGTGGCCGTCGCTCCATTTCAGGGAGGCGGTACTCAAATTATGGTGACGGATGCCTTGCCATTCTTCGTACACCCGGCGTGGACTGGTTAGATTTATCAGGTTGGCGGAAACGCCTTCCTCATGCAGACGGCGCACCGCTTCCGCCGCTTCCGGCACAAGTGTACCGCTTGCCACTACGTTTATAACGTATTCCTCGCTCAAATTCGGGTGTTCGTCGCGCCAGTCAATCAAACGGTAGCCACCCGCGATAGTTTGGCGGCGTAGCTCGTCCTCGCCCAGCCGTTCAAGAGCTTTATCCATCAAACTTTGCTCAATTGGGCGGGTCGAAAGCCGCAGATAAGTGCTGTTGCCGTTCTCGCGGTCACAACACTGGCGCAACCCTTCCAGCAGCAGCCATTCAACTTCCCTGGCAAAACACGGCTCGTAAAAATTCAGGTGGGGCAATTCAATGCCAAGCGAAGGCGTAACGGTAGATTGATGCGCTCCACCTTCGGGCGAAAGCGTTACCCCGCTCGGCGTTCCGGCAAAAACCATTTTGCTATGGTTATACAACCCGTAAATCAGCGCGTCCAACCCGCGCAACACAAAGGGGTCATAAACTGTCCCAATCGGCAGGAGGTGCTGGCCGTTAAGCTCGTAACTTAAACCTAGCATTGAAATCAGCATAAAGAAATTCATCTCCGAAATGCCAAGCTCGATATGCCGCCCGGAAGGGGTAGGCTGCCAGCGCATCAGCTTTGGCCCGTCTTCTTCATAATGGGGGCGCACTGCCGGAGAAAACACCCCAACTTTGTTAATCCAGGGGGCAAGATTGGTCGAAATCGAAACATCGGGCGAAACACTGACTACACGTGGCCCAACTTCGGGTAAATCAGCCAGTCGACGTAACACTCGCCCGAAAGCTTCCTGCGTGCTAGTCTGGCGGGTCTGCTCGACGTTTAGCGCAGCGGGAATGGCACTAGCCGGAAGAAGCGGTCCAGCCTGAATTGCCGGGTTATTTTTCAGGCGTTGAGCAACCTCAGCGCAAAACTGGCCTTCGGGCGAAGCAGGCTTGAACTTATCCCATTCCTGCTCAGGCGCAATACCCATACTTTCGCGCAATTTATCGATTTGTTCGGGGGTCAGCAAGGCCGAATGATTAAGCCTGTCTCCGGCAATCGGCAAGCCCCAACCCTTGATAGTGTAGGCAAAAACAATCGTCGGCGAACCACGATGCGCGTCGGCTTCGGCAAAAACTTTGATAAGCGCGGACAAATCATGCCCGCCCAGATTGGCGAATACTTCCGGCAATTCGGTATCACTGATAGTCCCCAGCACTTTTGCCAAATCTGCATCCTGCACCTGTAGTAAACGCTGGCGCAAGGTCGCCCCATCAAAGCGTAAAAGGCTCTGGTATTCCTCATTGCTCATTTCATCAATGCGCCGCCGCAAGCCTTCACCGCCCGGCTGCGAGAAATAATATTGCAATTTGCGCCCGTATTTAACTTCTAAAACGTTCCAGCCACATTCATTAAACAAACTTTTTAGTTGGGCCGCTTTTATACCCGGCACAACCCGGTCTAAACTTTGGCGATTTAGGTCTACAATCCACAGCAAATTATCCAGCCCGTTTAGGGCATGTTCGTTGACCGCTTCCCAGATATTGCCCTCGTCCAGCTCGGCATCACCCAGCAAGGCAATAAAACGGCGGGAGGTGACTTCGCCAAATTGGGTTTGAGCATAGGTATGGGAAAGGGCGGCAAAAGCCGGAGCAGCCGCGCCTAGCCCAACCGAACCAGTCGAAAAATCTACCGGGTCGGGGTCTTTGGTACGGGAAGGATAAGCCTGTAAACCCTTAAAAGCCCGTAATTCGGTTAGATATTCGGGGGGCAAATTGCCAAGCAAATACTGAAGAGCGTGAAAAGCGGGGGAGGCGTGCGGCTTGACCGCTACTCTATCTCCCGCCCGCAAGTAGTGAAAATACAGGGCGGTTAAAATCGAAACCATTGAAGCGGAACTGGCCTGATGCCCGCCGATTTTGGATTTATCGGGATTGGGGCGTACATTGTTGGCATGATGAATTATCAGGGTCGCCAACCACAAAACTTTTTTCTGGATAGCTTCCAGAATTGCTAATTCTTCGTCGTTATCGTCCGGGAATTTTGGTTTTATTTCAGTTTCCAGCACAACTCATCCTCCTGCTCGTTTGTGTCAACTTGACTTAACATCTCTACTGTAGCAGGAAATAGTGTACTTGATTTAGCCGGGTAGCTCAACTTTTTCCGGCTTCAAATCAGGTTTCCCGGACTCGAGATTTAGTCCTGAATATTGGTGGCGCATTTTCTTTTGCTGGCTACGAGCGAATAAATTGATTGCTGCCAGAAAGCGACCAGCCAGACCGGGCATAAGCGTACCAAATTTGGCAGTCAGGCCGCTTGTCCAGGGGATAAAAACTTCTAAAGGTTTATTTTGTAAAACTTTGCCGGTAATAACCTCAGCCACGTGTTCGGGGATTAGCATTTTAGTTTGGTAAAAAAGCAGGGAAGACTGGGGTCGGTCTAGCTGTGACGTAACCATTGGGGTTTGGACCACGTCCGGGCAGACGGTTGTCACCTGAATTCCGAAAGGGCGCAACTCCTGCGCTATGGAAAGTGAGAAGCCACGTACCGCAAATTTGGAAGCGACATACAAACTCAAGCCTTTGGTTGGCAGCAATCCAGCAATCGAAGCAATATTCACAATGTGGCCGAAACGCTGGCGTAACATAAATTCGGTGGCGGCTTGCGACCCGTAAATTACCCCTTTGACGTTAATATCAAGGTGTCGCTCGATTTCAGCCGAGTTTACTTCATAAAAGTAATGTCCTTCCAAAACTCCGGCAATATTTAGCACTACGTCGATTTGCTGCCATTGGTCTACCGCCAACTTTATTATTTCCTGCCACTGGCTTTGGTCGCGCACGTCCAGTTTGCGAAGCAGCACCCGCTCATCCGGCCAGTTTTGGGTTTGGGCATAAGCTTTCAGGCCCGCTTCGTTAATGTCGGTAGCCAGCACCATCCAACCTTTTTCAACCAGGATACGGGCCACTTCCCGCCCAATCCCGCTGGCACAGCCCGTTATAATCGCTACTTGTTGTTCGTTCACCTGATAATCCTTTTTAATTTTTGGAAGATTCGCCTGGCCCAATAAGGCGACCAGCATTGCCAATGCCGCCTTTATTGAGGCTGCGACGGGTAACAGGATGTTCCTCTCCCAAGCCTGCTTTGGCCGAGATAATCAGGGTGGTAATATTTGCGCCAACCGCTTCTTTTTCGGCGGGTTCGCTGGCGTTGACCACGATGCCTTCGACTGCTTGCGGCTTTTCTTCAGGCTTGGACGCAGGCCGCATCGGTTCGGGATAATTTATGCGAGGGTGATAAATTCCGGCCAGAATTTCAACAAACAAATGCCGCAATTCGTCAATATCTCTCAGAGTTAAATCACATTCGTCAAGCTGATGGTCGCGGATACGGTCATCAATAATCTTGTTTACCACATCGGTAATAGTCAATTCTTTTGGCCCGTAACTGGTAGCCGGGTCATGGTGAGCCGGAACTGCTGGTTTACCGACAGTCGGGATGCGCCCGCTTTGAACGTTCGCCCGTACCGCCGCTTCGACCCCATCCGAAAGCATCACAATCGCTGCTACTTTGGTTTGAGGTTTCGGGCCGGGATAGCGGAAATCAATTTCGTTCACGTCCAGCCCCAGCGAAACGGCCTTGCTGTAAAAGTAGGAAATCAGGCAAGTACCATGATGCTGGTGGATTATGTCAACTACCTTGCGGGGCAAATGGTTTTTCTTTGCCAAAACCACTCCGTCCTCGACGTGCGCCCGGATAAGCTTGATACTTTCGCGCGGGTCAAGGGTATCGTGAATATTTGAGCCGCCGCCCTGATTGTCAATAAAATTGCTGGGTCGGCTTAGTTTGCCAATATCGTGATAGTAAGCCCCAACGCGGGCCAGCAAAGCATCTCCCATCAAGTGTTCGGCGGCTTGCTCGGCCAAATTGCTGACCAAAATACTATGGTGATAGGTGCCGGGAGCTTCCCGCATCAGGCGACGTAAAAGCGGCTGATTGGGGTGGGCCAGTTCCAGCAATTGAATAACCGTCGTTACCCCGAAAAGCTTGCCCAACGCGCTAAAAGTGAAAAAGGCCAGACTGGTCGCAACCAACCCATTTGCCAGATTGATTAGCAAGAGCAAGCCCAGCGAAGTTAAAGTTACGCTGTTCAGGGCTAAATCAAAGCACAAAGCGACAGCGAATTGTCCAAAGGCCACCGCAAGTCCGGCGTAGGCAAAGCTGATAGTCCGCTCGGCTTTGAACAGGGTAAACGCTCCTGCCGCCCCACCCACAAAGAAAACCGCCGCCATTTCAGGCGAATGAGCGACATAGCCGGAAAGTAGGGCCAGTATCGCCGTAAAAAACAAGGCCAGATTTACATCCAGCAAGGCCGCCAGCACCATTGAAATAGCCGCCAGAGGGAGGATATAGGGCCGGATAGGATGCTCGGCGTAATCGGCCACGAATAAGCGCATACCGGCAGCAGCCATTACCAGAGCCGCCCCAATAAAAAGCAACATCCGGGGATGTGTCCAGATAGTTTTATGCAGCCAGATTAAGTAAAAGGCCATCAGCAGTACCAAAGCGGTGACTACTCCAATTGTCCCGACCATACTTTGCCAATCGTCCCGGCTGCTGCGTAAACCAAGTTGCTCGGATTGCTCGATTTGGAGCGGAGTCAAAATTTCGCCACGCCGTACAATACTTTGCCCTTTTACAATATTGACGCTCACCGGGTCAGCCCGTTTGCGGGCTTCGTCCTGCTTGACTTTAGTAGCTCCGGCATCAATAAAAGTATTGGCCTGAATAAAAGGTTGTACCAGCCCAATCACCAGAGCGCGAGAATTATCATCCAGTCGGGCGAAAGTTGGGCCAAGATTCCAGCTAGTATAAAAATAGTTTTTCAGGCGAGTAACTTCATTTGGTAAATTTTCGGGGCGAATATCCAGCGAGATAATCGAATTATAAGCGTTACGGGCTTCGCTGCCGACTACTTCCCATTGCGAATTGGATACATTTAATATACGCTCAAGTTGCTCCTCGCTCAAATTTGCAGCTTTAATCGCTGGTTCATTCAGGGCAGAATTATTCTGGCGGACTTTATCCAGCAAACTTATAAAATTGTTCAAGTTTTCGCGCTGCTGGCTTACAATGCTATCGTCCCGGCGATAAACATTGTTAGCGGAATTGCGGGCGGCTTCATCGGCGGCTTTTTGGGTTTGCACCTGGCTTACATAAGTCAGGGCTTTGGGGGCAACAATATCGTCTTTGGCCGCTTCGCCCGGTTGCTGGCTATACACCGCGTTGTACTCGAACCGCCAGAGAAGCACAAAGCTGACAGCCACGATACAAGCCAGCCCAAACAAAGCCAGACCCAGCCAGCGCAACTTTAGCCACCAATTTGGTTTAGGGGAAGCTGTTTGAGCCGTAATTCCCGGCCTGATTGTTTCCAGCCGGATTACTTTTTCAGGTTCAAGCTTGGGTTGGGTAGTTTTCTTTCGCTTTACCAGTGCCATCTTAACTCCGTCCATTCCGCCCGAATACGGGCCAAATATGGCAGACTTAGCTGCATTTCCTCTCTCACAAAGGCGCAACCGAAACAGACAGGCTGCGACCACGTATATTGACCCCTAACCGCGAACACTAAAAAGTAAACTTATAAAATTAGCCGGGAACGTTTTGACAGAGATTTTAAGCAGTTCAGATAGTTGACTGGCAGTAATTTAATTGTATTTGTTAATTCCAGCATATATAAACCAAGTTTCTTTAAATCATACACCAGTTGTTCTGGTACTGCAATAAGTACAAAGTCCTATTACTTTAGTTTGAACATAACAAACTTCCTCAAGACAGCGAGGCTGTAAGCTCAAAACTGGCAAAGAGCTTGCTAGAGATAATTAATGAATCAGCCGACGACGCATTAGTATAATTGCCAGACTGTAAAAGACGCTGGACAGGGCCAATATCCAGACACTGTAACCCAGCAAAGCCAAAGAAATATTGCCATTAAATAAATCTCGCGCTAATTTTACTACCGGGTAAAGCGGCGAGAGCATAACAAGCCAGCTTATTTCTTTAGGTAAGCTTGAAATCGGGAAGAAAATTCCGCTAAAAAGCTGCATGGGGATAACGCCAAGTGTAATAAAATAATTAAAAGAAGTGAAACTGGGTACGATGCTGGTGACAATTACCGCCAAACTTGCCAGCATAAAACCGCTAACCAGAGCTACCGGGATAACTGCCAAAGCCCAGGGCGAATTAACCAACCCGATTATTGCCAGCACAATCATAACGCTGCTGCCAGTTATCCCGGCACGGGTGGCCGCCCATAAAATTTCGCCACTTACCACATCATCCAGACTTACAATAGTAGCCATAGTCGCGTCAAACAGTTTTTCCAGCTTCATTCTTATAAAAGTACCAAACATACATTCAAAGCTGGCAGTAAACAGAACGGTTTGAAGTATCAAGCCGGGAGCAATAAATTGCAAATAGCTTGTCCCCTCGACCTGGCCCTGCACATATACGCCTAACCCGAAACCAAAGGCCAGCAAAGCCAGCACTGCCTCGACAAAAGGCGGCCAAAGTTCGGTTTTCCAAAGCTGGAAAAAGGCATCCCGGTTGCGCTGCCAAACCCGGTAAGTTCCCCGCGAAAAAGGATTTGCCAGCCCCAGGCCCTCTATTTTATTTTCCTTTACTTTATTCAGGTACATTTTTTCCTTTAAAATCTAGTATTAAAGCTTGACTGGAAACTTGACGCGCCCGCCAATCGCGCATAATCGCAACTTCAGAAGAAAAAGCCATTTCAGGGAAGTTGTCGGGGTCGAAAAAGCGCAGTTCGCTAACCTCTTCCGGCTGGGCCTGCATAACTTCAAGACCGCTAATCAGGCTGGCCTGGTAAACCAGCAAAACGACGGGATTGCCCTTTTCGCTATAAACCCCCAAAAGTTCTTCGAGAGCTACCTCAAGGTTAGTTTCTTCTTTGACCTCGCGCAAGGCGGCGTCCTCCACCCGCTCAAAGCGGTCAACGTAGCCGCCGGGAAAGCTCCATAGCCCTTTGGCCGGGTTCATATTGCGCTTACCAAGCAAAAGCTGCCTGTTATGCTCGATTAAAACTACGGCTACCAGCTTTGGCTCTAAAAACAGCACAAAACCACAATTTTCACGGTCAGGGCAAACTTTGCGATTGGCATGAAAAATTTCACGCTCAATCAAAGGACGGGCGCAATTTGGACAAAAGTTGTATTCCACCAAATTAAGCCCCCGCGCCTTGCGTTTTAGCTATAACCCGGCTTGCCAGTTGGGTCAAAATTTCCTCCGCCCCTTCGGTCATTCGGTCAAGTAATTCTTGCACAGATGGAATATCGTTTATTAGCCCGCTAACTTGCCCCGCCCAAACAAAACCCTGCTCCATATCGCCGTCAACTGCTCCCTTATAATTTACGCCGCCCGCGATGTAGGGCAATAGGGTTTCAATTGGCGGGTTAGTGGCTTCCAGCGCGATAATCTGGTCGGGCATTGCCCCTTTCAGCACCCGTCCGGGCCGTCCTATCGAGCGTTCGATAATAACCGTATCGGTTTCACGGGCTTCAACCAGAGCTTTTTTGTAATTGTCGTGGGCGATACATTCCTGAGTGGCAACAAAGCGTGTTCCCATTTCGATGCCTTCCGCCCCCAAAGTCAAGGCCGCCGCCATTCCGCGTGCGTCGCCAATCCCGCCACTCGCCAGCACCGGGATTTTGACGGCATCCACGATGCGCGGGACTAGCACCAGCGTGCCTATATCGTCCCGGCCCAAATGTCCGCCTCCGTCGTAGCCAACCGCAATAACACTATCTACCCCAAGCGATTCGGCTTTTTGGGCGGCTCGAATTCCAGCGACCAGCACCAAAATCTTGACCTCGTTTTCAAAGCCACGCTCCCGAATCTGCTTAATCATGCCTTCGGGATTACCAGCCGTAAAGCTAAAGTAACGCGCTCCCGCTTCAAGCGAAGCATCCAGCAAATCATACATAGGAGTATGGCCCAGCGCAAAATTAATGGCAAAAGGCTTTGTGGTTAAACTTTGGGCTAAAGCGATTTCGGCTTTCAGCTTTTCGGGGGTAGGAAAAGCCGCCGCCGTAATCTGGCCCAGGCCGCCCGCATTGGATACCGCCGCCGCCAGCTTTGCGTGGGCCAAATGTTGCAGCCCACCCTGGACGATGGGCCGCGCTACGCCAAATAATTCGGTGAAACGGGTTTGCAACATAAGCAGTTAAATCACTTTCAAAATATTTTGCAAAAAGATGTGTTCCGGCTGCGCCCCCTCAAACTCGGCACTTTTGGCCACGCTCTTGACAATAATTTTGGGTACGCCATAAACATAATAACTACTCGCCAAATCCGTAAACTCATTAGCCTCAACAATTTCGGCAGTAATATTTTCGTTCGACATCGCGAACTGATTAGCCAGCCGCACCGCGGCCGGACAGTAGCCTCAAGTAGGGGTCACAAAGACCATAATCGAAACGGGCTGCCGTACCTCTGTCAGTTTTTGAAGTGTTCCCGGCTTTAGGGCCAATGCACCGCTCGATAAATCCACGATATTTTCGACCAGCGACCCAAACTCGTAGCCACTGGGCAGGCCAAAATAGCGCGAACGTCCTTTTAGATTTTCGTTAGTATAAACAATCGCGGGCAACATTTCGCCATCTAACCCGACAGATTGAGCCGCCGCCTGACCTTCGCTGCTATCCAAATCAAGTGTTTCCACCTGAATATAATCAGGGGCAATCGTCGCCAGTTCTGCCAGAATTTGCCCGGTAACGCGGGCCGCTTCCGCCGTAAAAATTTCGCCGGTATCATCTTCAACCTGGTTAGCTTGGGCGGCGGCGGCTTTTGCCAGAGCTTCCGGGCTGCTAAAGCTGGCGCGGGTAAAGAAACGAAGCTGCACATCGCTTTTTAATTCGGCCTCAAACCGTTCGCTTAAAAACTCTAAATCTTCGCCTGATATAATTGCCATTTATGTAAACCTGCTTTCTAATATGTTTTTTTAATAAGCTAAACCAGTCTCTATTATCCCAAAACCCGGTCTGCCCTGCAAGTGCCATAGTCAAGAAACAAAAAAGCTCCTTTTCTGATAATATTTCGGCGATTAGGCCAAAATTTTACCAGAAAAAGAGTTTTTATCGTGAAGTAATTGAACTATTGATACCTGTTCCTGATTTGGGCTTAATAACCCGCGTCGGCTGGCCCATTTGCGCTGGCCTGTTCACCCAACCAGTAAAGCGGGGCGGCCATTGCCACCGTCATAATAAAGCGCGGCACAAAATGAGCGCGTTTCCAGCGACCCTTTTGGGTAAAAATCCGATAAGCCCATTCCATCCCGAATTTTTTGATTACTTCGGGTGGATTGGGAACGCGGCCCGCCAGATAATCGAAGGTACCGCCGATGCCAATCCCTACCGCCGCGCCACTGGCTTTGAGGTTGCGGACAATCCAACGGTCTTGCTTGCCCATACCGTAAGCCACCAACACTACATCAGCCCGCGCCTCCCGCACCCGTTCGATAGTTTCAGCGTCACCCGCCGGGCTGGAATTACCGGCGAAAGTTCCGGCAATCACTACCCCCGGATAAGCTTCCTCCAATTTACGGGCGGCTTCTTCGGCGATACCGGGCGCAGCACCCAGCAAGAAAAGGCGTAATTCTCCTTCACCAGTGGCGGTTAAACGGGCCGAGTGGCGGGCTAACATCCGGGTAAGCTCTACCCCGGTAACACGACCACGTAAGGGACGACGGATTAAGCGGCTGGCATACCAAAGGCCAATTCCATCCGGCGTAACCAATCCAGCTTGATTGATTATGCTCAGTAGTTCCTCATCACGCTGGGCCATTGTTAAATATTCTGGATTAAGGGTAACTACCTGTAGCGGCTGTAATGCGGGGTCTTGCCGAAATTGCTTTGACCAAAGCGCAATGTGAGAAACCGCTTCGGACATTAGCACATCGTCAACCGCCGCTCCCAACAACTTGACCCGACGAGGGGCTGGAAGCTTTTCAGAGTGTGACCAGGAGGCATCAAAGCCAGGATTTTCGGCTGTTGCCCGCGCTTTTACCGCCTCAAACTCAATCTGTTCAACTTTAACTAAATTTTTCATGCGTGACCTCCAATTGCCTTTGGGTACTAACGACTACCTGATTGAGTAATTCGGGTTGGGCGGAGACTTTTTCCGCCCTGTGAATTAAAACGCGCCTTCGCCTTTGAAAATGGCCTGAATCGTCTTGAAGATAATGCGGATGTCCATCCAGAAAGACCAGTGTTCGATGTAATAAACATCCAGCTTGACCATTTCATCAAAAGTAGTGAGGCTGCGGCCATTCACCTGCCACAAACCAGTCAAACCGGGCGTAACTTCCAGGCGGCGCAAGTGCCAGGGCTGGTAGCGGGCAATTTCGCGAGGGATGCCGGGGCGAGGCCCAACCAGGCTCATCTGCCCAAACAAAACGTTGATAAGCTGCGGCAATTCGTCCAGACTGGTACGACGGATAAAGCGGCCAACGCGGGTAACGCGGGGGTCATTCTTCATTTTGAAGGTTGCGCCTTCGACTTCGTTAAGCTTTTGCAGTTCGGTCAAACGCTGCTCGGCATCAATATACATTGAGCGGAATTTGTAGAAGGTAAAGTTTTTGCCACCTTTGCCGACACGGGTCTGGCGGAAAAGCACCGGGCCTTTAGAGTCGAGCCTGATTAGCAAAGCGACAAGTAGCATCGGAATACCCAGAATTAGCAAGCCTGTTAGCACTCCGAATATGTCAACTACGCGCTTGAGGCTATAGGCCGCCGCCGCGCCGGGCAAAGTCTGAGGCTCGGTAGCCAGCACCTGCTGCACATCACGGAAGCTTAATACGGCTTCGCTGGTATCCGGCACAAATTTGAAAGGAATAGCGAAGCGGCGACATTCTTCCATTACCCGGTTAATAGTCTGGTGGTACTGCACCGGCAGGGTAATAATCACCCGGTCAACGCTATATTCATTTAGCAATTGAGCCAGATGGCTGGTTGAGCCAAGATGGGGTACTTCTTTATTACCGCGCTTGACGCTGTTGCCATAGCGTACTGGCAAAGTCCAATCGGCAAAGCGGAGCTGGTCGTCTACAAAGCCCAACAGGTTATAATTCAGGTGGGAATTCTCCGCCGCCGCCCGCATTACCTGTACTCCCGTGTTGGTCGCGCCTACTACCAGTAAGTTACGAACTGCCGGGCCGGGCAACCAGCCTTGCTGACAAGCCAACCGCATACTCTGGTGCTTTACTTCAAGCAAAGCGACTGTGGCAGGAATAAGATAAACAAACACCAGGCGAGAATAAAGAATTTGCGGGAAAATCAAAGCGATACCCAAACTAACCAATGCGGCACTAACCAGCGTAGCATTTAAGGTGGTCAAAACCCGGTAACTAAGCTTCGTTCCCTGGCCGGGGTTCATAAACAGGCGGGTGTGCAGAATAGTCGCCAATACCAGACTATAGAGCATACCCAAACCCAAATATCCTTCTTGCGTGACCGGGGCAAGTTCCAGCGCGTCCGGGCTACCGGCAAAGACGTTATAGCGGGCAAAATAGGCCAGCATAAATGCGCCCGTTCCCAACGTCAGATTTGCTAGAAAAGCGACAATCATTGTGCCGGGGCGATATACTACATTTTCCTGGCGACGCGCCTGAGCTTTTTGCAATAGGCGAAACTGTAAATCCTGTTCCTGTTCAATATACTTCACTTTTGTCTCTCCCGTTTATGAGACTGTCATAGGTCTCAAGGTTAAAGAGCTTAATAAACCAAACCAAACTTGAGCATAACTGCTGGTAACAACTTTGGTTAAAAAAGACTCTCAACTACCGGCTAAAGTAATAAAGAAACTCTTATACTTCACGTTAAGCTGGTTTAATCTTTTTGTTTGAGAAAAGATAACCCCTTTGATGTATTTATCTTACCATATAAATTTCTTTATTATTATAAAATAATTATTTCTTTTTTATTACATTCTGTTACATTGTGTTGCGAAAGAACTAAATTGGTGGCAAAGGTACTGTTTTCAGGTAGGAGCAGTGATTCAAACTTTACATAGTATTTTAGTTATTCAACTTTAGTCAAAGCTAAAATTGGGATTCATTTTTGAGCTTACTTGTGAGTTTAATCCAATAGCGTTACGCTAAAAGTAACAGGAATTCCCGATACTATTAGCTCGGCTTACTCTATTAAAAAGTAGTACCAAACATTATCTTTATTAACATTTATAATGATTAGTGTGAATGTATTCTTTTGCTGGTTTTAACAAAGTTGAAATTTGATAAACATTTGTTAATACACGCTACATCAATAGCAGCAGAAAATATAGGTGTATTTGGACTCGCCGCTTTTCTACGCCTGAAATAGCTGGTGTGGTATAATCTGAATTAGCTAGAAACAGGAGCAAAATTTTATGGTTAAATCCGTTTTTCTATATGTGTTAGCCTTAATTGTGCTACTCGCCCCGGCCATTATTTTGGGCTGGATGGGCTGGTCTTTGCTGGATTGGCCCGGTCTGATAGTCGGCATTATTGTGGGATTGGCAATTTTTGTTTTTAGTATGAACAAAATCGCCGCTCAGGAAGCTTCCGGCGAAAACCAGCCCGAAAGCGTGACGACCAGTCAAGGTGTGAATAAGTAGTTGTTAGTTTCAAGTTTCTATAGATAATCAGAAAAAGAAGTGGAATTGTTAGATTAGTGGTAGTGTGACCCCTGAAATGAATTTCGGGCTAATATACCGCAAGTTGGTTCAAACCAACTGAGAATTTATCTTAATCGAGGTTGGGTAAAGTCAACTGGCGAAGCAGCATCCTACCGGGGAAGTGCTATTCCTTGTAGGATGTGGCTCTACCCATTGATTTTGACCAAACCTCAACTGGCAGAGCAGCATCCTACAGGGGAAGTGGTATTGTTTGTAAGACGTTGCTTCGCCAATGGACAAGGCCACTAACTATAAGGATAAGCTCTAATTTAAATAAGGGCCAAGTTTGTAACAGTTGGTTTGAACCAACTTCACATTACTTAGCCCGAAATTCATTTCAGGGCGATTGGACGCTAGACGCTTTTCTAAATCATTTTCTCATTATCTATAATTCTTCTAACAACTAATAACTAACAACCAATCAAGAGGTGAGAAATGGCCGGAGAACAGCCGCCAATTGTGCCTTTGACCCAAGCTTTGGTGCGGATACCCAGCGAGAACCCAAGCGGCGATGAAGTAGCTTTGAGCCGTTTTGTGGCGGGTTGGCTCGAAGCGAACAATATTGAGGCCGAATTGCGCCCGGTAGAAGGCGAACGTGCTAACTTGATTGGGCGGGTGCGAGGAAACGGGGGGCCGCCTCTGGTGCTGATTGCTCACCTGGATACTGTGCCGATTGGTGACGCTTCCAAATGGCAACACGACCCCTTTGGCGGCGAAATTCAGGATGGTAAGCTGTACGGGCGCGGGGCCTGCGACATGAAGGGTGGCCTTGCCGCCGCGATGCTGACGCTGGCAAAAATCCAGCGGGCGATACAGGAAGAAAATTTAATTCTTTCGGGGGATTTAGTGCTGGCCTGTACAATTGACGAAGAAGAAGCGTTTATGAAAGGCTCAACCGCAATTGGCGAGGAGCAGCTTTTTGGCTCGGAAGCGTATTTGCTCACAATGGAGCCGACCAACTGCGAGTTAAATATTGCCCACAAAGGGGCGTATTGGTACGAAGTCTTTTTCTACGGGCAGGGAGCGCACGCCGCCAATCCCCAGTTTGGCCTTGACGCAAACCGGGCGATGGCCGAAGCAGTGCTGGGCTGGTACGCTCAAATGGAAAAAATGGCCTTTGAAGTAAAGCCACATCCTTTACTTGGCTTGCCGACGCTGGTAGTATCGCGGTTGGAAGGCGGCGTAAAAACCAATATTGTTTCAGAGATTTGCCGGGCCGAAGTGGATATGCGGATTCCGCCGCCCTTTACTACTGCTGATGTAGAGAATTTGCTGGATGAAGTGGCGCGTCAGGTAGCGGCTAAATATAAAGTTCGCTACGAAATAAAGCCGATGACTGCCCTCCGTCCGCCCGTCGAATGTCGGCCTGATTCGCCGCTTTTGTCCGCCTTTGACCGGGCTTATCAAAAAATAACCGGGCAGAAGGCTGAACACAAAGGTTTTGTCGGCTATACTGATGCCGCCATGATTGCAGTTTTGACCGGGAATCAAAATTCGGTAGTATTTGGCCCTGGCTTGCTCAGTGATGCCCATACTACCGACGAAAGTGTCGAAATCTCGCAATTACTGACTGCTAATCAGATTTTAGAAACACTGGTTTACGAACTGCTAATCGTGTAAGCCGCCCGAAATTTTTAGGTTCGGACGGCTTAACCTTCTATTCTTACTAATTCCCCGCCAATCGCCAAAACTTGAGACTATTATCTCCCAGCCCAACCACAAGAACTTTGCCATCCGGCGACCAGGCCAGGTTAGAAACACCATTAACAGCATTGACCGGGACAGTTATCAGCAATCTACCGTTATTGTCCCACAAACGGATATTGTTATCACCGCAAATTCCCGCCAGAGTTTTGCCATCCGGCGACCAGGCCAAACCCCAGATAACACCGTAATCTCCTTCCAGCTTTGCCCGCAAGGTGCCGTCCTCGTTCCATATTCGCCCGAATTCATCTTCTTTGGGCATACCTTTGGAACTGCTTGCCAGAATATTTTTATAGTTTTTAGTCAAATCTTGCGTCCAGGCCAAACTCATTATGGGGCGACCATAATCGCTGGAGTTCATGATTAGTTTGCCATCGGTTTGCCAGATACTAACCCGCACATTGGATGGCCCGTAGCTACCTCCTGGCGGCGTATCTCTTTCAAAGCCGCCAATGGCTATTAGCGTTCCGTCTCGCGACCAGGCCACGCTGCCAACCAAGCCGTTTTTTAGAGTAATGCGAGTTACTATTTCTTCAGTATCTATTTTTTGTAGCTGCAATTCGCTCTGGTTCATTACCGCGATGAGCTGACCGTGCGGGTCCCATGCTCCAAAAATGCCGTTTAACTTTTTGACCAATTTGCCTTGCCTGTCCCAGATTTGTCCAATGTCGGTTGCCAACATTTTGCTATCAGGCGACCATTCCATATTATACACACTGTATGGTGTATTAATTGTGGTAGGTAGCAAAGTGCTTTTCTCCGGCGATTGTGCATCTACGTTCCACAAATTAATTCGACCACTTGCCGTTTGGGAAATAGAAGTATCCCAGGCCACCGCCAGCATTTTGCCATCGGGCGACCAGGCCACCGTCCGGGCAAAGCCGGAAAAATTGGGTATAGTCAAAGTGCTGGTTATTAGTTTGCTGGCCTTGAATTGCTCGACAAAACGGGTGCTATCAATAAAAGTATAATCAACCAAATTCGCGGGAGGCTTGCTGATACTGGCAAAGGCGGAAGTAGGGGTAGGGCTGGTATTGGCCGCGCCGTTTTGGGTATTCGCCGTAGGATTGGCGGCAGGCTGAACAACTTGAGCGGTTCTACTCTTGTCAGAGCTTGCCAGAGGTAGAGCAGCAATTACCAGAAAACCAATTGCCAGCATCGCCGTCAGCCCCAGCCCGGCCAAAGTCAGCTTGTGCCAATCAAACCGCTTTGACCGAAAGGCAGTTGGAAGAACCGGGCGAGAGGCAACAGGAGTGGGAGCAGGCGGAAACGAAGGTGTCGGGTTCTCAACCTTGTTTTTCCTGAACTCGTCATTTAGTCGAGCCATAACTTTAGCAGAAGCGGCGGCGGGCATTTCAACTCTGGCCGATTTTAATTGGGCGGTTAGTTCAAGCAGGGGCAAAAGCTCTTTATCTTCAATTATCTCGGTTGAAAATTGTTCACCCCGGTTCAAAGCATCTATAGATTGCTCCAGCTTTTGCGCCAGCCGCGTTTCTTCGTTATTATTTTGCATTATCGGTTTGCCCCCTTTTTGTTAAAATCTTTTGCAACAGCACGAGCGGCCTGAATTGCCCGGTAAAGGCTGACGCTTACTTTGTGCCGATTTTCTTCGCTATCTTCGCCATAAAGTTTTCGGGCTACTTCCTCATTGGAACGTCCTTCAATAATTCGTAATCGGATAATAGTTTGATAACTCAGGCTCAAGTTCAATAAAATTTGCTCAAGTTCCTGTCGGCTAAAAATTGCTTCTTCTAGCTGGGGCAAAGTTGCCGAATTTTCGGTTAAAGCTTCCGTGTCAGCTTTGCGGCGGTAGTAGCCCCGCAAGTAATCCATAACTACATGCCGGGTGATGCCGTTCAGCCACGCCCCAAAGTTTGAGCCGGGTTCGAGCCGAGCAAGACCTTCCAGAGCTTTGAGAAAAATATCCTGTACCAAATCTACCGCGATTTCAGAATTAGGAACATGCCGCAACACATAGCCGTAAACCCAATCTTTGTAGCGAGTGTAAAGCAGGCCAAAGCTTTCAGCCTCGCCGCCTTGCGCCCTGATAGCCAATTCGTAATCAGATAATTTGTGCATTGCTTCCTCTCCGGCCTTGATTTTGTCTTATCACCTTATTCTTCGTTTTGGAAAGCAAAATATCACACAGTTTTTGGGAACATTAGTAAAATTGGAGTCGCTCAATTAAAAATCTTTTCTCACAATCAGGGTTTCTATTGACAATTATTTCATTCGTGTTACACTTTAAATTAGCGGAGATGCAAGGAAGCATTCTAAAAACGAGCAGACCACCAAGAACAGGACAAATTGAGCCACTATGGAGAACCTCACAAAGCCTAACGGCAAAGTATCATATACCCCCGATATGCTGGATTTGGATTTACCCATGACGGCTTCCGGGCGCATACCGCTTACCAGTTGCATTGCCCGTATCGAAAGTGCGCTAAGTAATAATAGTTTGTTTCCAGCCGAACGTAAAATCGCCGAGTATGTTCTAAAGCATCCTGAAGAAGTTACGGGCTATTCGGTCAACGAACTGGCCCGCGTCGCCGAAGCCAGTGAAGCGACGATAGTCCGCTTTTGCCGGGCTTTAGCCTTTAGCGGCTATAAAGATTTCAAGCTGGCACTGGCGGCGGAAGCTAAAGGCACTGTCAAAATTACCCACGAAGATGTTAGCCGCGATGACGACGTTATGAGCATCACCCGCAAGGTCTTTCAGTCGGATTTGCAGGCTATCGCCGATTCGCGAGAAACGCTTGACCGGGGCGAAATGGAGCGGGCGGTGGAAGCGATTCACCGGGCCAAACGTACTGAATTTTACGGCATGGGCAGTTCTGCTCCGGCGGCCTTCGACGCTTACTACCGCTTCCTGAAAATCGGCCTACCCGTATTCTATGTGCTAGACCCTTACATGCAAGCAGTGTCGGCCAGCCAACTTGGGCCGGATTGTGTAGCCTTTGCTATTTCGCACACCGGGCGCACCGATGGCGTTATTTTCTCCTTGCAAAAAGCCAAAGAAGCGGGAGCAACGACGATTGCCCTGACCAGCAACGTGCGCGGGCCTATCGCCGAATATGCCGACATAAAGCTGATTACTGCCGCGCGTGAAACTGCTTTTCGCAATCAGGCAATGGCAAGCCGCATTGCTCATCTAAGCGTAATTGACGCGCTTTATGTAAACGTGGCTATCCGCCGCTACAACCAGGCTACCGAGCAAGTTCGCCGCACCGAAGAAGTGATTAACGAACGTCTGTTGTAAACAGTTTTCTTGCGCTTATCTCTACCTCTTTTGTTTTAGGAGCGAATTTTCATCATATTTTTAGCAATATAACAGTTTATCAAGATTAAAATTCGCTCCTGCAAATAAATTTTTCCCTTTAGTGCTGAACTACAACATTTCTATTAAGTTTTTATTTATTTTTCATCCTGTATTGATTTTTTGTTTTCTTGATTTATAATGAAAACAGAAGTGGTTAATCAGGTAACTTCAACTTTTAGCCTTGAACTTAATATCCCTTTTTGTAATAGCGGGAGTAATTTTATGAACTCAACCGATATGGTCTTGTTTAATCAAGCGGTTTCGACTGCCCAGAATGGCAATAAAGATTTTGCCTATCAACAATTTAGCGCACTCGTTCAGGTAAATAATAATCATACTGAACCTGACCTTTTGATTTGGCTGGCTTACACTACTCCCAACACCGCCGAAGCTTACCGCGCTCTGGACGAAGTTTCCAAAATTAACCCGAACTATCCGGGTTTGAACGAAGCTCGAAGCAGCCTGAGCAATCGTTTGATGCAGCAGCAAGCGATTAGCCCGCCTCAGTCCTACACCCAACCCCAGACATACAATCAGCCCCAAGCCTACATGCAGCCGCAGCCTCAACCCTATTACGCCCCGCCTCCCCAGGTGATTAACATCCAGCAAAACGCAATGGGTATGGGTACTCATGCCTGCCCCTATTGCCACAGCGTAATGATGCCACGCTATGACCGCCGGGTTTCTACCGCCGGATGGGTGGTATTTACGGTGCTTTTGTTCACCACCCTTATTTTCTGCTTTATCGGGCTGCTCATCAAAGAAGACCAGCGTTTTTGCACTATTTGTGGTCGCCGGATTTAATTTGATTTAAGTATAAGAAATTGCCCTATCACTTGTAGGATGTTACTCCGCCAATAGATGTGCGGATAAAATCAATGGGCAGAGCCACATCCCACAAGAAACCTT